>JAFGSY010000021.1 GCA_016934315.1 Candidatus Anaeroferrophillus wilburensis
CTGCAAACGTTCCTGGGAAACGAGCGTTGAAAACACCAGCGGGTTGCCGCGGGATTCATCCCACAGTCGGGGATCCATCCGGCGGAAAAGTTCAACGGCATCCCGGTGCCAGGACCACCAGAGGTTGCGGGCCAGGAGTTCGAGAAAAGCAAGCGGCTGTGGAACCTTGGGAAAAACATTGAATGTTTGCAGATGACTCATGATCGTGTCCTTGGTTGGAATAGAGGTTATCTTCTTTATCTGTCATGGATTTGCCCACCAACGGCCCATGGGAAAAGTTTGCTTGCCGGAAGAATGCCAGACTTACTGTCGATCCTCCTGCAGCCGCTGGAAAACCCGCAGCAGTTCACTGACTCCCCAGGCCTGTGCGTCGCAGCCCCGCTGCCGGTGGGGAGCATTGCCGTCGGTTATTTCCGGCAGCTGGCCGATGCAGCCCCGGTTGAACAGCAGCGTGCTGCTTGCCATCCAGGAGCTGGCAGTTTCCCATCCCTGTCGGCCGTAGGTCATGGCCCAGGCTTCACAAAAGTTCGGAAAAAGCCAGGTCCAGGCGGTGCCGTTATGGTATGCCGGTTTCCGGCAACTGTCTTCATCGCCGCTGTACTCCCCCTGGTAAGGGTGCTGGGGGTTGTTGAGCAGCTGATCCCGATGAATGATCGCCAGTGGTCGGCGGACCGGCCGGTCAGCCAGACTGCGGATAGCTCCGGGAACCAGCAGCTCGGCGCAGGCGGCCAGAATCTTCTGGCAGATTTCAGGGTTACTGACCGCCCCTAAGGTGATGGTCAGCAACTGATTAGGCCGCAGGGCGTCATCAGCTTCAGCTTTGCGGGCCGGGTTCCCCGGTGGCGTATGGAGACAATCGGCAAAAAAGTTATCCTCCTTGAGCCAGAAAAGATCGACAATTGACTGCTCAACCTGCCGGGTCAGCCGGGACCATCCACCCTGTTTTTCCTCCGGGTCAAGGATGGCCAGGAAGACCAGGGAGGCCCGCCATAATGCCTGGATTTCAATGGGATATCCTTCTCTCGGGGTGCCTGCGGGGTGGTTGGTATCCATCCAGGTGAAATGTGCCGGACTGAAAATCAGTCCCGACTCGTGGTCCATTTTGACGCCGTTGGCGGTGCCGGTAATCAACGAGGTGCCGATGGAGAAGAGAATGTCACGAATCGTCCGGCCGCCGCAGCCGGTTGCCAGAAAATCCTCACTTCCTTCAGCCGCCACCAGTTCGGCACAGTCAACCAGAAACCACAAAGGGGCATCGGAGGTATCACGGTTGCCGGCATCATTGCCATGGATGGCATTGGGCAGTGTGCCCCGTTCTTCAAAACGACCGAATTGCTGGATGATCGCCTTTGCTTCACTGAGCTTGCCGGCGGCAATCAGGCCTCTGGCAACAATCAGCGAATCGCGACCCCAATCAAGAAACCAGGGGTAGCCGGCAACCACCGATTGCAGAGAGCCCCGTTTGACCAGGTAGTGCTCGATTGCCAGCGCCAACGCTGTATCAAGAGTATATTCAGTGATGGGCACCTGGTCAAGGAGGGTGGATGTGCTTTCCCGTAGGGCTGCCTGGAGGTTGCCTGGGGGATCGTCAGCAGCAAGTGCTTCAGCACTCAAGGTTGCCACCTGACCGCCGGTGAGCAGGGAGGAAAAATAACCCGGGCTGAAAAGGTCGGAATCGGGATCGAGACCACGCTCAGCCTCACGGGGATGGTAGACCATATAGTGCCACTCAGGCTGGCTTGTAAAGGCAGCATTGGCCATCCGGATGACCAGCCGGTGATCTGCTGTCGGTGAAAAGATAAAGCCGTCCGCTTGCGGTTCAACGGCCGCCGGCCAGTGGTGTTCGGCTCCCAGGAAGGCTTTGGTGGTTTCGTGAAAGCTGCGATCTTCAATGTCAGGCCGGAGAATCAGTTCAACCTGCTGATCGTCGGCCAGACGGCCGGCAATCCCCGCCGCCGGCAATCTTGCCCATTGCAGACGGACGGCATTGCGTCCAGGGAGCATCGTGAAGGTAATAGCAAAAGCCACATGCTCTCCCTGGCCGGTGGGGATCGTGTAATGCCACCTGCCGCCGGTGCGGTAGTCGAAGGAAAAGGAGTCGAGACAGTCACCGTTAATGGTCTGGGAATACCCTTGAAAAACCAGCCAGGCCCGGCAGCGGCTGAAGAGAATCTGTCGATCAACGGGAATCTCCCGGTTAAGGTTGGCGGCCAGCAGGGCGTCATAGCGACTGTTGAGGGTGTCCCAGAAAATATTGGTGCGCAGCATTCCTCCGCGGCCGTTGGTACTCAGCAGCAAAAGAGGGGTGTGCAGCAGCTCAGTCCGGCTGAAATGCCGTTTAACCAGCGCCTGCTCGATGGTTGTCAGGTAGCGCAGGGGGGCCTGCAGGTGCTCGGTGCCAGCTGGTGTGTAGAGTGACAGCGCTAGGGTTAATGACTGGTGTGCCGCCGGTGTCCGGCGGGGGAGAAAGAGGGCAAAGAAGGTTCCACCTGCTGTCGGCAGGCTTTCCTCGCAACTCAACGTTTGCTGACCTTCGGTAAGCCTGGCCCGGAAAGGATGGGCAGCTTGAACAAGCAGGGAATGGTTGGGGGGAACCATCACCTCCCGGTGCAGGTCGCGGGGCCATTGCCAGACAGTTATCCGTGGTTCCTGTCCTTTTCCCTGGCAGCTATTGCCATAGGCTTCCGGATCGGCGGCAAGCTGCCGGGCGGCCGTCAGAGCATCAAATGAGGCCAGGGCAGCATCCCCCCCCCGGTGAAAGGAAAAGATCTCCAGGGCTTTAGCCTGCAGGCATTGGCTGGCCACCAGAGGTGGCATCCCAAAAGGCTTGGCAAGCCGGTCATTGATCAAGCCAAGATCCTCTGGGTCGGGGGAAAGGCAGAGCACCTGTCCGGGCGCAAGAGTGCAGTGCTGTTGTCCGCCATCGGTGTTGACCACCACCGTTGCGCCGGTGAGCAGATCTACATAGGTGGAGGTGTCCCTAGGTAAAGGGGGTGTCTGCCACAATGCCGTAACCTGCTGTCCCTCCTCCAGGTTGACGACTACCAGGAGGAACTTGCCCGATGGCTGATGCCGGCGGTGAAGTACCAGGCAGTTTCCTTCACCTTCCTGGATGAGGGTAAGTTCAGTCAGCTGGTAAAAAGCGGGATGGGTCATGAGAATGGCGTTCAACTGCCGGATATGGTCAACCTGGTTTTTTTCAGCCCCCCAGTTCAGGGAGCCGGCATCATGAACGTTGATTTTCTCGGTGGCGTACCATTCAACCCCGTTGGCAAAGGCAAAGGCCCCGTTGGGGGCGCAGAGGGCGCAGAGGGCGGTCCGCATCCTGGCATAGGTGGTGGAGCGGTCTGCCAGCCGGTTGTTATCATGGGTTTCAGCAAAGTGAACCATTATTCCCCGGCTGCAGGAGGTGCCCAGCGCACCTGGCAGGTAGGTGGAAATCTGGCTGCGGTCATAATTTTGGAATAATTCGGAATAGGCCCAGTTGAAATTGGCGCTGTCGAGCAGTGCTTCGGTGACCTCCATCTTGCCACCCAAACCTTCAAGAAGGAAGATGGTTTTCGGGTATTGCTCCCGGACTTTGGCGATCAAGTATTTCCAGGCGGCGTGAGGAATCATGTAGCCGGCATCACAGCGGAAGCCGTCAACCCCCCGCTGACACCAGGTAAGAAAGACATTGGCCATATATTGCCAGAGTTCCTGGTGACGATAATCAAGCTTGGTCAGATCTTCCCAGTTAACCCCCCAGGCACCTGGAACTTCAATACGTCCTTTTGCATCCCTGACCAACCATTCAGGATGGGTTTCATGGAGGTTGGCGGCCCAACCGGTATGGTTGGGAGCAATATCGATGAACAAGCTGGCCTGGCGGGCATGAATGGCATCCACTAGTTCGCCGAACTGCTCCAAAGGGGTGGCGTGCGGGTCAAAGACCGCCAATGCCGGGTCGATGGCGGTGAAGCTGAGGGCTGCATAAGGGCTGCCAAAACGACCCATGCGGGCGTACGTGGTTGGTGTCGGATGAATCGGCAGCAGCTGAATAACCCGACAGCCCAGTTCACCGATGATAAAATCAAGTTCCCCGATCAGATCCCGGAAGGTCCCCGATGGCGGGATGACTGTGTAGCCGGTTTGATCAAGAGCATCAATGCAGATTTCTTCGCTGCCGGTTGGAATGTTCCGTCCTGTTTTGTTGGGGCCGAACTGCCTGACAAAGGTGTTGTAAATAATATTGGCGCCACAGCTGGCTGCGGGCTCAATGTTGATGATGGTATTGTCCCCTGCCGGCCAGACCGGGGTGGATTCTCCTTCAGGGAGGAAAAAACATTTGCCGGCCGCATGTCCCACTTCCAGCAGGGGCACCGTGAGGCTGAAATGACGGTCATCAAGCTGTTCCATGGGCAGATCAAACCAGTCTCGTCCCAGAGGTGGCTCCTGCTTTTCCACCTGACGGATTACCTCCCGGCGTGTGGTCCGCGCCTGGCCAAGATTAGTGCGCAGCCAGCAGGTTCCCGACTGGGGAGTTGTCAGGGTCAGGGCAAAGGTTAGGGTATCCCCCTGGAACTGCAGCAGGCGAACGCCGGGAGCAGGGGTTTGCTGAATATCATGCGGATAGTCTATGCTGGACATGGGTGCATCTTACCATGGAACTGGAATTTTAGGCAAACAGCAAAAACTGATGGTTGTGGAACAATTCCATCTCTTTCATTGTGCTGCAACCTGCGTTATTGTTGCGCGTACGTCTTATGTCCGCCGCTTATCTGCCTTGACTCTGGAGCTGTTACCGTGCCATCCCGTTCTCAGGGCGGTTGCCAGTTACCAGAATGAACAGCCGGCATGAAAAGGGGGACTTGGTCTGGTGGTTGTGAATGAGAACCGGTGGCGCCCCGGTTGGTCGTGTGATGTGGGGATTTCAGCTTTCTTTTTGTGTGGCAGGAAGCAGGATTTCTTGTATCCTGGCTGTCAGAACCGGCAGGGAGTAGGGTTTGTCGAGCAGCAGGTCTTTGTTCACTTCCTGTAATTCGAGGCGGTCACCGGTATATCCTGACGTGTAGAGCACCTTGATGGTGGGCCGCAGGGCAACTATCTGCTTGGCGGCTTCAAGGCCATTGATCCCCGGCATCACGATGTCCGTAAAGAGGAGGTCAAGGTGGTCATCATAGCGTTCTGCTATGGTGATGGCTTCCTGTCCGTTGATGGCTGCCAGCACGTGATAGCCGGCCATGGTAAGACTGTCTTTGGTCAGCTGCAGCAGCTTCTCCTCATCTTCGACCAGCAGGATTGTTCCCTTCCCGGTTGTAATGTCAATCTGTGCCGGGACATCAGCCGGTTGGTTACCCTGCTCCCTGGCGGCCGGCCAGTTAACCTGGAATGTTGTCTCTTTCCCCGGTTCACTGGTGACATAAATACTGCCAAGATTTTGCTTGACGATGCCATAGACAGTGGCCAGCCCCAAGCCGGTTCCCTTGTCATGTTCTTTCGTGGTGAAAAAGGGCTCGAAAATTTTATCTCTGATATCTGCCGGGATGCCAAGTCCGTTGTCGGCAATTTCCAATTGAACAAAGGTGCCGATGGAACTTCCTTCGTGATTTCTAAGGTATTCCTGATCAAAAGTCGCCGTAGTGGTGGAAATGGTGATAACCCCTGTCTGATTGTGTGGGCCGGCATGAATGGCATCGGCGGCGTTGACCACCAAGTTGATGATGATCTGCTCCAGTTGTCCAGGATCGGCCAGCACCGGTGGCAGGTTGTCGGTCAGCCGGTGATGAAGCTCAATATCTTCACCGATCAGCCGGCGGAGCATTTTTCCCAGATTGGCAACCAGGGTGTTGATCTCCACAATCTTTGGTCTGATGATCTGCTTGCGGCTGAAAGCCAGCAGCTGGCGGGTCAGGGCTGAAGCCCGGTCGCCGGCCTGAAGGATCTCCTTCAGGGCATTGTTGACCCGGTTGCCGACTGGGGTTGATAACAGAGCCAGCTCGGCATGACCATTGATGACCGTGAGAATGTTATTGAAATCGTGGGCGACGCCGCCGGCCAGCCGGCCGATACCTTCCATTTTTTGGGACTGCAGCAGCTGGGCGCTGAGTTTTTTCTGCTCGGTGATATCCTTGGCAAAATGAGCGATGGCGGTTATGGTGCCATGGTCATCATAGATGGGGGCTGCTGAGACCAGAAATGACCGGTCGAGGCTCTGGTGGACTATCTCGTTGTAATGATGACCCTGCTCGTTGATGGCTTGGACTGCCGGACAGGTTAGGCACGGGGTATTCTGGTTGCTGAACAGCTCATGGCACGTTTTGCCGATCAGCTCTTTTTCTGGCTTGCCATTGCCCAAAAGAGAGATTGCCGCTTTATTAAGTTTTCTGACCCTGAGATCGGGCTCCATAATGAGGATGATATCATCCACCGAGTCAAAGGTGCGCTGCCATTGTTCCTTGGCGGTCTTAACCTGCTGGGTCGCCATTTTGTAGGGGGTGATATCCCAGCAGACGCCGGTGCAGCTCACCGCTTGCCTGCTAAGGTCGAATTCCAGCTCAGCTTTTTCATGAACCCATTTTACCTGCCCATCAACCAGAATACGGTGCTCAATCTCATAGGGATCCCCCTTTAAGGCAGCCTTCCAGGCTGCAGCGGCCATCTCCTGATCATCAGGGTGCATGCAGTCCAGAATTAACTGGTAGGCATGGCTGCTATCGGACGGAATGTTAAAGATGCGGTAGGTCTGCTTTGAGCAGGTCAGGATATTGGTTTTCAGGTCCAGATGCCAGCTGCCGATCTGGGCTACTTCCTGAGCCCGGTTTAAGGACTTTTCACTGAGTTGCAGGGCATGCTCGGCTGCCTTGGTGGCAGTAACATCCCGACCGGCAACAATCAGGAAATTGCGGTCGCCACGGTCATTGAACAGGGGAACCTTCAGGATGTCAAAAACCTTCTCGGAACCGTCATGCTGGGGAACCCGATGAATGGTGCGGCTGGGCATCCTTGCCTGCCAGGCCATCTTATCGGTTTTGTTGCAGAAGAGCAATGATTCGCAGAAAAAGGGGCTTTCGGCTGCCAGTTCGGTGCTGGTTTTGCCCTGATAGTCAACCCCTTGGAGATCAAAAAGCTGCAGTTCGAAGGTGTTGGCCAGCAGCCAGCGGCCGGCGCCATCCTTGAGGCAGATCATATCAGGCAGGGTGTTGATGATCGTATCAAGCCATATACGCTGGGTTTCGACGATTGCTTCTGTTTTTCGCCGGGCGGTGATGTCGGTGAGGATGCAATGGGTTTGCTTGAAGTTACCTTGGTTATCGTAGCCGATTTTCCCGTTGACGGAGACCAGTCGAAGCTCACCATCCTGGCGGAACACCCCAAGCTCGACATTGTGGGTTTGCCCGCGCTGTTTAAATTGAGGGAACGTATTGGCGAAGACCAGTTTGGATTTCTCGCTCATCAAGCTGGAAAAATCCCGGTTGACAATTTCCTCGGGCTGGTAACCGAATGTTTCAGTCCAGGCCGTATTGACTTTGATGAATTTGCCTTCGTCATCCAGGGACTGGTAGCTGAGGGGAGCCTGGTCAAAAAGCATCTCAAAGCGCTGTTCGCTTTCCTGCAACGCATGCTCCGTTTTCTCCCTTTCCAGGAGATAGCGTTGCAGGTGACGATTGCTGACCCCGATTCCCAACAGTCCTGCCAGCCAGATAAGCCCGTAGGTTAACAAGATGTTGCCCAGGTGCTGGCGCAAGTCAGTCCAGAGAGGTTGCAGGGGTACCGCCAGACTGATGCCCCCCAGAATGTCACTGGCATCTTCTGTAGTTTGAGGATGGCATTTGAGGCAATGATCCTGGCGGTACATGGGACGCATCAGGTGTAACTGGCTGTTGCCGTTGACATTTATTATTTCAGTAACTTCCTTAACCCCTCGGGCAAAGGCTTCCAGGGCACTTTTTTCCCAGGCATCCGGCTGGTTTTCCGGCCGCAGCGGCTGCAGGCTGGTCATGTGACCCTGGTAACCGAATTGCTCGAAAGCCAGCTGATGGATTTCATTGCTCATATAACTGGGGGTGATGAGGGTCAGCTTGGTGCCGGAGGTGGTGGTTACTTCACGGTTTTCCAAATGGGTAAGCCAGGGGTTGGGCAGGGTTTCTTCAGTGAGAGGAACATAGAAGCCCCCTTGATCAGCAAACCGGCGCTGGTATACCAGGTCGCTGTTCAATACTGCCTGGGCATGAAGCCGAGCCGATTCCAGTTGATGTTGCCGGTGGCCATGGATATTCCACAGGGCCATTCCCACGCTCAGCAGCGTCCAGCAGAGAATAATGGCGAAAGTGTAGAGGGAAAGCAGCTTTGATGGGGTTTTCCTCTGAAGCAGCACCATATTTTTTCTTTTTCTAAAAATAAAACTGCGTAATGAAAATGTCGTTAGCATTAAATTTCACATAAGTCAAAACCAACCTGTTTGCAGCTCAATTAAGGGGTAAATTTTTTCAGCATCATGCCGGATGGTAAGAAGTATTTACCTTTGCTATGGAGTGTCCATTTATGCCCAATGCAGCAGCCGCAACTATTCGCTACTTGAAGAACCGCTCCCTGCAGGTCAAGCTGCTGGGGATCTATCTTATCGGGTTGACCATCCTTGGTTGCATCGGCTATGGCTCTTTTATTACCCTGGAGGTCAAAAATTTCCATGGCGACCGCCAGGTTTTTACCGAACAGGGAAAATTTTTTGAGCAACTGGCTTTCAATCACCTGAAGTATACCGTTCATCTGCGCAATCATCTGGTCAAAGTCTACAGTGAAGCCGACAGCCGAAAGGATGTTGGGAAGGAGGCCATTCTCAACGACTTCATAAACAGTGTCATCGTCTTAAATGATGATAACTTTAATTTTGCCCTTTTTGATTACAACGGGGCGCTGATTGCCACCAACAGCCATTCGCTGAAGGAAATCCTCGCCGACAATCCGGTGACCCAGAACCAGATATACAAGATCATTGCCCAAACCACTGAAAGCGGCATCCATGGCAGCTATATTGAGTTTGCCCATGATGATGGGGCCACCGCTTGGTTATTTTATCAACTCCATCTACTTTGAACCGCTGAATTATTATATCTTTGCCATTGCCAAAACCGTCAACAGCGAGCGCAACATTTCCCGCATCATGGGAACCAGGAAAAAAGAGGCGATCAGTGCGGTTGGATTGAGTTTTCTGCTTGGTCTGTCCGGGACCCTGGTGGTGATGATTTTCCTTTTTTTCTACCTTAAATCAATAACGGCCAACATCAACGAGATTACCAGAAGCATTGATGGCCTTTCATCCGGGAAAAACACGGATATCTCGCTGAAGCCGAAAAATGAGGATGAAATCGGCACCATGATTCAGGCGTTCAATAATTATGTGCAGCGCAAAATAAATTTGGAGAAATTCAAGCAGCTTATTGAGGAGGATGAAAATATCCATGATGTGTATTCCCGGATTTTCCATACGCTTGAACAGAGTCGGATCGGCACCTATGCTTTTTATGAAGTGAACCATGGCAAAAACCAGATTGTCCATGTGAAACCCGACTTGGAGGGAGAAACGTTGTTGAGCGACTTTTCCATGCCCTGTTCGGAAGAAATTATGGTCAATGCCGATGCCTGCCGGGCCAAACGGCTCGCCCAGATCGTTGCCGGTGACTGCGAATCAAGGGTTTGCCCAAAGTTCCTTGGCTATGGTGCCGGCAGGAAACACCTCTGTATCCCCATCATTATCGGCGGCACTGCAGGGGAAATTGTCCACATCACCATTCATCCGGACGATGAGTCACATGTGAAACGGCAAACCCCCATTCTCTTGGAATATTTTCGCAATGCGGCACCGGTGATCGAAAGCAAGAAACTGCTGGAAAATTTACGGGAAACCACGCTGCGGGATAATCTCACCGGTCTCAACAACCGTAGATTTCTGGAAGAGTACATTGAACTGCTGGTTGCTGAAGCCGCTCGGGAGCAGAAGCAGCTTGGCATCCTGATGGCTGATCTCGATCACTTTAAAAAGGTCAACGATGTTCATGGCCACCAGGCAGGAGATAAGGTGCTGAAGATGCTGGCCAAGGTTATGAGAGCCTCGGTGAGAAGTTCTGATATCGTTGTTCGCTATGGCGGTGAGGAATTTCTCATTATAACCAAGTCTTCGAAGGCGGAGGAAGATGTCCTGATAGTGGCGGAGAAGGTGCGCCAGCAGGTGGAAAACCATGAGATGAAGGTCAGCCCGACGGTAACCTTACAGAAAACCGTTACCATCGGCGTTGCTCTTTTTCCCAAAGATACCGATAATTTCTGGCAGGCAATCAAGTTTGCCGATATCGCCCTTTATCGGGGAAAAGAGGCGGGCCGCAACCGGGTGGTACGTTATCTGTCGGAGATGTGGGATAGTGACAGCGAATACTGACGGAACGTGATGGTGCCAGGCTGTCGGTGGAGGGCTTTATGGGTAACTTTTGCAGTCATCCGTGGTCTGCTTAGGCACTTTTCTCTTT
Source organism: Candidatus Anaeroferrophillus wilburensis (assembly GCA_016934315.1). NCBI lineage: Bacteria > Deltaproteobacteria > Candidatus Anaeroferrophillales > Candidatus Anaeroferrophillacea > Candidatus Anaeroferrophillus > Candidatus Anaeroferrophillus wilburensis. The sequence continues at coordinate 10,503 of JAFGSY010000021.1, forward strand.
GCGCTTCTCCTCATCCCTGATTTCACGACGCAGCAGCTTACCAACTTTTGATTTCGGCAGCATGTCACGAAACTCGATATAATGCGGTATCTTGTAGGGTGCCAGGCGTTTGCGGCACCAGCTACTCAACTCCTGTCCATCCACCCCCTTGGCATCTTCTTTAAGAACCACAATGGCCTTGATCCGCTCACCGCAACTGGGATCAGGAATGCCCACCGCACAGGCTCCCATCACCGTGGGATGATCCTGGAGAACCGCTTCAATTTCCGAGGCGGAGATCCGGTAGGCCTTGTATTTGATCGTATCAGCGGTGCGTTCAACAAACTGGATCTGCCCATTTTTATTCAAGCAGACATAATCCCCCATCCGGTAATAGATCTCCTCGCCGATTCTGACATAGGAGCGCTTCGTTTCATCGGGCTTTTTCCAGTAGCTTTTGATGGTGTAGGTCGAGGTTACCAACAACTCGCCGGTTTTACCCAGTTCCACTTCTTCCAGGGTTTCCGGATCGGCCACCAGGCAGCGCCGGGAAGGAAGGATGTCACCAACCGTTTTAGGGTCTGGTTCCTGGTCCAGGCGGCTATAGGTCAAATGGCCCACTTCCGTTGAACCATAGACCTGGTAGAGCGGGTGGCCGGTCAGGTCGCGCCAGCGGTTGAAGATTTCCCCGGGCAGCACATCGCCGCCGCAATAGCAATAGGTCAGGGAGGAGGTGTCATAACTGTCCAGGCGGTCGTTTTCGATAATCATCCGGTAGAGTGCCGGAACCCCCAGCATCCAGCGAATCCGGTACCGTTCAATGGCCCGCAGCACCGGATCAATTTCCGGGATAGGCATGAGGATCGTCGTGTTGCCGAAGTTGAGCCCGGCGGCCAGGAAGAAGCCTTTTGCCATAATGTGAAACAGCGGATTGACCATGATCATGGTGTCCTTCCCCTCATGCATGTGGGGGCGAAAGACGGCCATGACATCAGCGACATAGGAGACCTCGCCGGCATGGTTGCCGGCGACCCCCTTGGGGAAGCCGGTGGTGCCGCCGGTGTACATGATATAGGCCAGATCCTCCATGGGATCGATCTTTACCGCTGGCGGTTCCGGCGGGGCGCTACGCAGCAGATCATTAAACCCGAAGGTATTTTCTCCCTTCACCGTCGTACCATGGGGAATCTTGTCGAGCAGGGTGCCGAGAATTTTTTTCCAGGCCGGCAGCATGTCGGCCATGTTGGTAACAATGATATGCCGCAGGGGCTGTTGGCGGTCGACCTCTTTCACATAACCAAAATTGGTATCCATGCAGATAACGGTTTTGACATCGGCATCCTTCACCATATACAGCAGTTCATGGGAGGTGTAGATGGGTGAAACCGGGACCACCACCGCCCCCAGTTTCTGGATGGCGAAATTGGCAATCACCCATTGCGGTGTATTGTTCAGATAGATCATGACTTTATCCTGATGGCCGACTCCCAGGCGGTGCAGGGCGGTGGCGAACTGGTCGATCATCTGCTTCAGGAAACTGTAGGTGAATTCACGTCCCAAGAAGATCAGGGCCTTATGGTGTGGATATCTCTCACAGGCCTCTTCAAAGGCGGAAAAGGTGTATTCCGTTTCGTGCATATCAGACCCCAAAATAAGCTGATTTAACGTCAGGGTTGTTCATTAATTCGGCGCTGGTGCCGGCCATCACCCCGGAGCCGTTTTCCATGATATAGGCGTAGTCAACCACCGGAATAACCGGCCGGGCGTATTGTTCGGTAATGATGATTGATATCTTCCGCGTCTCTCGTATCCGTTTTACGGATTGCATTACCACCTGCTGATAGGCCGGGCTCAAACCGAGCAGAGGTTCGTCAAGCAGCAGCATGGTGGGTTGTGCCATCAGGGCTCTGCCAATGGCGGCCATCTGCTGTTCGCCGCCGCTTAAAAAACCGGCCGGTCGACGCAGCAGTTTTTTTAGAGGTGAAAAAATTTCCAGGACATAGTCCAGCGTTTCCCGGGCCTCCTGTTTGCTGGCCATGTAGCCGCCAATTTTAAGGTTTTCCAAGACGCTGCTTTCCGGGAAAAGACGTCGGCGCTCGGGGCAGAGAACCAGCCCCCGGCGGGCCCGCAGGTGGGGCTTCATCGTGCTGATATCTTCACCATTGAGGGTTATGCTGCCCATAACCGTTATCCGTTCGCCGCCGCGCATCTTCTCTTTTTTCATTAAATCAAGAATGATCCCTGACAGGGTATACATGAGGGTGGATTTGCCGGCACTGTTGGCGCCGAAAACACCAACAATCTGATTCGGCTGACAGCGAAGGTTGATATTGTTGATGGCCAGCATATTTTCATAAAAAACCATCAGTTCTTCAGCAACCAGCATCACTCTGCTCCTCCTCCACCCCGAGATACGCCTCTCTTACCTGCGCGTTTGCCATCACCTTTTCCGGCGATCCTTCAACGATTTTATCGCCGTAACTGATAGCCATCACCCGCTTCGCCACCTGGAACAGCTCTTTGAGCCGGTGTTCGATCATGATAATTGTTACCCCGGAATCGTTCAGCTTGGTGATCAGGGGAACCATTGAGGCAATTTCACTCATGCTCAGACCGGAAAACACCTCGTCACAGATCAGTAGATCAGGGTCCAATGCCAGACAGCGGGCTAGTTCCAGCCTTTTAAGATAGCCGGTGGGCAGGGTGCCGGCCAGTTTGTAGGGTATTTTCGATTCCCGTTCAAAGCCAACCTCCTCCAGTAGATCCAAGGCGATGCTGTTGCGGTCCCCATGGCGGCCGCCGCCCCGCCAGCCGCCGGTTTTGCGGGCCCGGGGACCGTAGAGAGGGATGACCAGATTTTTGTATGCCGGCAGGCTGCTGTAGGGCCGCATGATTTGGAAGGTCCGGCAGATGCCGAGGTTGACGATTCGGTGGGGTTTCATTCCCTTGATGTTTCTGCCGTTAAAGACAATGTCGCCTTCGGTGGTACTGACGAAGCCGGTAATGCAGTTGATCAGGGTGGTTTTTCCCGAACCATTGGGGCCGATAATGCCAAAAATCTCCCCTTTTTCAAGGGAGAAGCTGATATCGTTCAGGGCCGTTACCCCGCCGAATTTTTTTGTCAGGTTTTTGACTTCAAGCATTGCCATTGGGAAGTACCGTATTTGGGGGAATGTTAGATGTTTATCCAGCGTTCAAACTGGTAGTATTTGCGGGCCAGATAGCTGAGCAAACCTTCACCTTTGACAACGATAACCACGGTCAGAATCAATGAATAGAAGACGATGCGCAACGGTCCGAAAGCGCGCAGCGCTTCCGAAAGCGGCACCAGCAGAATACTGCCGATCACGGCGCCCAGCAGGGAGCCGCCGCCGCCGATCACGGTTGCTGCAATGGGTATGATGGAAAAATCCAGGGCAAACATGGACAGCCCGGCCCACATGTAAATGTGCGCCAGGTAGGCACCGGCAAAACATCCAAGAAAGGAGGCGAGAAAAATGGCCTTTGCTTTCACGGTGGTAATGTTGATGCCGGAAGCCCTGACCGACTGATCATTATCCTTGACCCCCTTGATCACCAGGCCGATATCTTCAACCGCCAGCCGGCGCAGGGCGAAAAGAAACACCAGGGTAGCGATGACCAGAAAATATTGTTCCACCCAGGGGTTGGCGAAACCGGCGATATCCATCAAGCCGTTGGTGCCGCCGAAAAGTTCAAAGGCCTCGATAATCCGGGTCATCATCAGCGGATACATGAGAGTGATAATGGCGAAATAGACTCCGCGCAGCGGCAGGCAGGGCAGCAGAGACAGGGTGCAGAACAGTGCCCCCCCCAGAGCGGCTGCCGGGATTGACAGCAATGGCGGCAGGTGGAGAAATTTATTGAGCAGTGCGGCGCCGTAGCCTCCCACGCCGACAAAAAAAGCGCCGCCAAGGCATACCAGGCCGACATAGTTGGCGAGGAAGTCAAAGGACATGGACAGCAGGGAAAAGATGCAGATGATCAGCAGCACCTTCTGCCAGTAGGGGAAGAAGAACAGCACCAGGGGAGCGGCCAGCAACCCGATGATCAACAGCATTCGCGGTGCCAGCAGATAGGAGAGCTCCTGCCATGACGAGAGGGCATAAATTCCTTCTGAGCGTACTTTGATGCCCCGGTCAATCCTTTCTTTGCGCATACCCGTTTTCATTCCTACACCCTTTCTTCCAACTCTTTATGCTTGCCGAAAATCCCTGAAGGTTTAATGATCAGGGTGAGAATGATCGCTGCCAGGGTTACCACCATCTGGAAATGGGTGGCAAAATAGGTGACTGTAATGATCTGGGCAAAGCCCAAGACGAACGAGGCGATAATCGTACCGCTCCAGCTGCCGATGCCGCCCACCATGCAGACCGCCAGTGCAAAGATCAGAGTGTTGTAGCCGGCTTCCACCACGATGCTGCCCAGGGGAAACAGCACCAGGGCGGCCAGTCCGGACATGGCCGAGCCCAGTGCCATGGCGATGGTGCCGGTCATGTCGGAATCGATGCCCAGCATCATGGCAGCTCTTTCATCTTGGGCGATGCCGCGTAATGCCAGCCCTGTTTTGGTGAATTTGGTAAAAGCCCAGGTCATGACCAGCATGGCAATGCCAATCACCACCACCATAATCCGCTGGTAATCGATAGGCACGTCACCGATGAATGTCATGCCTTCCACCAGAACCGGCAGGGTGAAGCTGGTCCCCTTGAACCCCAGCCAGCGAAAGGTTTCAATGAGGGCCACCCCGATGGCATAGGTGGCAATGATCTCATTCATGTTCATGCCCCGGATGCGTTTGAGAATGAACTGATAGATGATGACGCCGACAAGCGCGGCACTGAGCAGCGACAATAACGCTGCCGGGATGTAGGGCAGCCCCAGCGTGTGAATCATGATCCAGGCGATAAAGCCGGTGAAAACAAAAATGGCTCCATGGGCAAAGTTGGGCAGGCGGCTGATGCCGTACACCAGGGTGAAGCCGAAAGCAATCAAGATCAGCTTGAGGCTGTTGACCAGGCCATAAATCAGTATTTCCACTGCTGTTCCCTCTGTTGGAAAACCCCGGAGTGCGTGAATCCCACTATGCAAAACTGTCGGGGATAGGTTTTAAGCGGTTTTGAGCGCCGAGCAATCAATCGTCAGCCTCTTGTGCCTGTATGCCAAACTGGTTATCGTAGATGATCGGTTTGTGCCGCTTACTTCTGCCAGGGGTGCCGTTGATTGTGCCGATATAGACCAAGCCGGCAATCTCCAGGTTGGCCGGAATCTGCAGGATATCTCTGACATCGTCAGGGTTGAAGAAGGTAAACCAGAGTGTTCCCAGATTGAGGGCGGCGGCGGCGAGCAGCATGTTCTGGATGCAGGCTGAACCTGCTTGGATGCTGCCCGCTGGCTGGTTGAAATAGTGACCGATGCCGCCTTTTTGGGGATCTACCAGGACGGCGATGACCAAGGGGGCGTCTTCCATGAAGTCGATATTGAAGCCGCCCACCCACTCAGGCCCACCTTTTTCAAGGACTATCTGTTTGGCGTTTTCGCCGGCTTGACGCAATTTTTTTTTGATGGCGGCATTATCGATGACAATAAAGGACCAGGGTTGCTGGTTGAGGGGATTGGGGGCCTGCTGACCGGCCGCAATAATGGCAGTTATCGCGGCCGCGGGGATTGCCTCCCCGGCGACATACGATCGACAGCTTGTCCTTTCCCGCAGCAGATCTTGCAGGGTAGAAATATCCATATCTGTCACTCCTTGGGGTGAGCCCGCTGCCTTGCAACAGTTGCATCGGAACTGCCCTTTCCCGGTGGACACGGTCAGCATACCATAAGCTGTATGGGATGTTCACCGAGCTGATTTTCCCAGAAATGTCCGCCGGGAAAGGGTGTTGGTGTTGGCCGCTCGTCTACTTCATCCAGGGCGGCAGCATGATGGTTCCCGTTGCTCCGGCTTTGGGGAAAAACTGCACCCTTTTGCCATCCTGCCATTGGAAAATGCAGCCTGTGGCTCCTATTTGCGGATCATCGGCAGGAATGATCTGGTGGCTTTGATCAAATTTCATCCGACCGTAGACGCCCATCATATCGAGATTTTCGAGCCCTTTAATGACGTCATCGGCTGCCAGGCTGTTGCCTGCTTCAATGGCGGCTTTCAGCTGGTAGACGGCCATGTAACTGGATGACGCACCGTAGCCTTCCGGCTCCAGGCCCCATTTTTTCTTGTAGCCATCAACGAATTTCATGGTCCAGGGGGTGATGGTTGCCGAAACATTGCCACCATTGACCGCGTCGACGATGGTATATTCGCAGTTGCCGTTGGTGGCTTCCCAGAAATTCGGCTGTTCTGCCGCTGACATGAAGCCCATGGGGACGCATTTCATCTTCATGTTTTTCCACTGTTTAAGCAGAATGGCCGATTCAGGCATATCCATCCAAATGAAAAGCACTTCAGCGTTCAGTCGCCGGGCCTTCAATAACCCCATGGAGAAATCAGTTGCCCCGGTGGGGTAGATCTCTTCTCCGAGAACTTCCCAGTTGCCGGTTTCATTAAGCAGCTTGGCAATAAAGCCACCGGCCTTGCGGGCATGGGCGACATCCTGCACCATGATGAAGGCTTTCTTTAGCCCCGACTCGCTGTGCAACTGGTTGAATACCTTGATCATATCTTTGCCGATCGTGATAATCTCCGATGAGTTGCGAAAACAGTATTTATATTTGTCGTAGTCTGCCGCAATCCTTTTATGATACCCGGGACTGAGCACGCCGGTGGTCACAATGGAGACTTTCTGATACTTGTTGAGCAGATCCATGACGGCCAGAGCGGCCTCCGAACGGACGGGTCCACCAACAATGAAATCCGCCTTTTTTTCGAGAATCAGCTTTTCAACCCCAAGCAGTGCCTCGCTGACCGGTACGCCGGCTTCGAGATCCCTGGTGTCGATGACTTCAACCTGAAGGGGATGGCCGACACCATTGATGGTGACTCCGCCGGCGTTATTGATCTCTTCCACCGCCAGCTTGATCCCCCTTTCGGCATCCCAGCCATAGAGAAAGGCGGTTGACAGGGGACACCCGAGAACTATGGGTTTGCCGGGCAGCGATGCCACGGCGAGGCTGCCGACGAACAAAATCGTCAACCCAACAACAATCCCTACTAATTTCCTGCTGATGTTCATTCTTTCACCTCCTGCTTGGATTGTTCAAATTGCTTCCAAACGGAAATCCTGATCCCCGTTCGGGCAGCCAGTTCCCAGTAGGCGGCATAACCGCCTGCGTGGCGTCCTCTCCCTGAGAACTGATCGCATCCATCGGGACGCAACCATGACCGGATGAACACGGTATTGAGTAGCAATCGGTATGCCATGAAATAGTATTTTACTGAATAAAACACAAAAAATTAGATGACAGCCGGTGCGTTATTTTTCATGCAAGCTTTGTGGCCGGTTGTAAAGTGCTTATCACTATGTTTTGGTTGGTTTTTTTTAGAATACTGTTCTTCATTTCGGGAGTATTGCCGCAGGACGACGGGTGCATGGTAGAGGGTTGATGGGTGTTCCCTGTGCCGCACGTTGGTGTCGGAACATCAATAGATTGTTTTTTTAGCGAAAAAAGGCGGCGGAAGGTGGATGATTTTTTTTCTGGTGGAAAATTATTTTCCGGTTGGTGCGATTGCCAATGCCTTTATTTTGTTTCTCAGCGTTGGCCTGGTGATCCCCAGGGCTCTGGCCGTTTGGGAGATGTTGCCGTGATAATGGTCAAGAACCCGCTGGATGTGTTCGGCTTCGATCTCTTTCAGGGTGGGCAGCGCGGCAGAAGCCACGGGCTGGGCCTCCTTTTTGCGCAAGAGATCGGCAATGGATGATGCCGACAGGGTATCCCCCTTAGAGAGGACCATCGCCCTGGTCAGGACATTTTCCAGTTCACGTATATTTCCCGGCCAGTCATAATCAAGAAACTGATCGACGGCTGCCATTGGTATGCGCCGAATATGTTTGCCGGTGGTTAGGTTGATTTTTTTTACCAGGTATTCAACCAGCAGCGGGATGTCCTCTTTCCGTTTCCTTAAAGGCGGGACATGAATTTCAAAGACTTTCAAGCGGAAATAAAGATCTTCCCGAAATTCCCCCCGGTTAACCATCTGTTGAAGATCACGGTTGGCGGCGGCGATAATCCTGGCATTGAATTTTATTTTGCGATTGCCTCCTACCCGCTCAAACTCTCTTTCCTGCATGAAACGCAAAAGCTTTGCCTGGAGATGAACGGGAACTTCACTTATTTCATCAAGGAACAACGTGCCGTTGCCGGCAATCTCCAGTTTACCTTTTTTGGTTGTGCTGGCGCCGGTGAAGCTTCCCTGTTCGTGGCCGAACAATTCACTTTCAAGCAGGTTTTCGACGATAGCTGAACAGTTCAGGGCGATAAAGGGCTCATCGGCCAGCGAACTGTGGTAGTGAATAGCTCTGGCAATGAGTTCTTTGCCGGTGCCGCTTTCACCGACAATCAGGGCGGTGGTTTTAACTTCCGAAATGAGGCCGATGATTTTAAAGATTTCTTTAAGGTCGTTTGATTTTCCAATAATGGTGTTTTCTTTAAAATGCTCATCGGGTACGGTCAGACACTCTGCTTCAACTGCGCCGCTGAGCGCTTTTTCAAGGATTGCATCCAGAGCATCAATATCGACCGGCTTATGAAGATAGTCAAAAGCGCCAAGCTTGATTGCCTGCACGGTGGTTTCCATGTCCTGGTAGGCGGTGATGACCACTGACTTGCACGGTATGCAATCCTCCTTCAGGGCTTTCAGGATGGCCAAGCCATCGGTGTCCGGCAGCCTGAGGTCAATGATGGCGATGTCCGGCCTTACACTTTTGATGAGCCTGATGCCATCACTGCCATTGGCTGCGGTGGCGACCGCATAGCCTTTTTCCTGAAAGTAGATTTCCAGGCTTTCAAGCAGCTCCAGGTTGTCGTCTACGATCACAATGCTAATCATTTCATGCCTGGAAGGGAGACGGTGAAAAGGGTGCCGGTTTCAGGGCTGCTGGTGGCTATGATATGGCCGCCATGCTCCTCGATGACTCGTTCAACATTGCTGAGCCCCAAACCGATACCGTGTTTTCTGGTGGTATAGAAGGGTTGGAAAATATGCGCTAGATCGTCCTTGCTGATGCCGCTGCCATTATCATGAATTGTTATGGCAACCATGTTTTTTTGCTGCCGGCGGGTGGATATCGTCAATTTCTTCTGACCCTTCTGTTCCCCAAGGGCCTCAATGGCATTCCTGATCAGGTTGTCAAAAACCATTTCCATCATGGTGTGGTCAATGGTAAGCTCGGGAATCCCCGGCGAAAGTTGCCGTGAAAGAGTAATTCCATTCAGGTTGAGGACTTCTTCAAACCCGCTGATTACCATCTCCAGGACAGTATTGATATCATGGCTGCTGGGGCTGATTTCGATGGGTTTGGAGAAATAGAGGGTTTCCTGCAGGATTTTATCCAGCTTATCGATATCGCGAAGGATGATAGCCATCCGCCGGCTGTCATTTTCCGCCAGTTCCAGTTTGCGTTGCAAAATTCTGATGTTTACTTTAATGGAGGAAAGGGAGTTGCGGATTTCATGGGCAAAAACGGTGGCTAAACGGCCAATGATCGCCAGGCGTTCGTGCTCAAGTTCTTTTCTAACCGATTCGCGGCGTTCGGTAATATCTCGGCAAACGCCGGCAAGGGCCTGCTGGCCTTCAAACGTCACCTGGTTGACCTTGATTTCCACCGGGAACTCGCTGCTGTCGGTACGTACCGCCCTGGCCTCAAAAATTTCCGGTTTGGCAACGGCGGTGAACTGTTCGTCAAGATTGGCAAACAGATCATCGTAGTGTTTTCCGATCAGTGCGCTTGCTTCCTTGCCGAACATCTCGCCAAAAGCCCGGTTGGCGAAGATGACCTGCTGGTTACGGCAGACAAAATAACCATCGTTGATATCTTCCACCAGGGTCCGATAGCGTTTTTCCGAATTGTAGAGTTCTTCAGTGCGCTTCTTGGCTTTCTGCTCGAGGGTTTTGAGGAGTGCTTTCATCTCCTCTTCGTGCTTCTCCTGAAAGTATTCACTGAACCAGTTGATGGTTACATCGACGGAGTTGTTGATCGATAACAAGGCATGTTTCAGCTCCTCGCCGTGAAAGATCAGGGGCAGGCGGTTAATCATGATCGTCCTGAAGATGCCGAAGGCCCGCTGGACCTCGGAGAGGGTAAACTCTCGCTCAAGGCGAATCCTGGTGATGAAGACAATGAATTCTTCGATGGGCTGCCAGTTATGGTCGCAGATGACAGAATAGTTGGCATCGTATGCCCTGGTGACGGTTTTCTCCAACTCGGCAGCCGGCAATCTGTTGTAGCGTTCACTGACGCTTCGATTAAGCAGGGCAACCCATTCGGAGATAATATCCTGTCGGTGAAGCCGTAAAAATTCGCAGAGTTTCATGGCGTGCAACCATTGTGAAACAGTGGACTGGAGGTTTTGCCTGGGGCTGTCGCCAGCCTTGTTTTTTTATAGACCACCCTTCTGCGGATGGCAATCTAAAAAAGAGCTTTTTCATGCCAGTCGCGGGCATTCCCGGAAAAGGGAGGGCCCAGATGGGGTCCCGCTCCTGATGACGGAAAACTGGTGCTCTCCGGGAAATGCTTGGTTTTTGGCGGCAGGCTATGGTACATAGTGACAGTCATTGTTTCCTGACTGGTTCTCTACATGGTGAAAGGAAGAAGCATGGAAGAGCGCATCCCGACCCGCCAAGAGGCATTTGCTCTGCTGCAGGAATTCAACCGCAATCCCTCACTGATTCATCATGCGCTGGCTGTTGAAGGGGTGATGCGCTACCTGGCTGAAAAGCATGGTGAGGACCAGGAACAATGGGGTATTATCGGCCTCATCCATGATCTGGATTATGAACAATATCCCGACCAGCACTGCAAAAAAACTGCGGAAATCCTTGAAGAGCGGGGCTGGCCGGCCGAATATGTCAGGGCGGTTGTCTCCCATGGCTGGGGCATCTGCGTTGAAGTTGAACCCCGGTCCCGCCTGGAAAAGACCTTGTACGCCATCGATGAGTTGACCGGTTTGGTGGCGGCCAGTGCCTTGGTCCGGCCATCAAAAAGTGTCATGGACCTGACCCCCAAGTCGGTTCGCAAGAAGTGGACCCAGAAAGGCTTTGCCGCCGGAGTAGACCGGGGGATTATTGAAAAGGGGGCCCGAATGCTTGGTGTTGAGACCCAGGAGCTGATTGCCGATGTGATCATGGGCATGCGTCAGGTTGCCGACCAGATTGGTCTGGGAATGGGTGACGACGGTGCTTGCTGATTGAGACAATAACCTGTCACGGGGTTTCAGTTGCCGGTTGTGCATGATACTTCCTTGACGGACTTGTAATAATCGACAAAAATCCTTGATAACTGGCCGGCACAGTAGCACCTCTCTTATTTTATTTTGACAGCCTTGGACAGCTGTGGTAGGCGCCACTATGAACAATGCTTCATTTTTTTGTGCCGCGGGAAATGGAGGGATGATTGTTGCAGCAGGAAAAAACAGATGAGATTTTTTTTTCAATAAAAAACCGAGCGGGCGCTCGGTAGGCAAGGGGGATGTTTCTCTGAGAGCTGGCGGTGAGATGGAGATCAACGGTTTGCTAGCTTCAATGTGGTCCGGTTGGCGGCTTAAAAAAGTGGCCGGCAATTCTCCCAACAAAGATGGTGAGCGTGTTGTTGAAGTGGCAAGCGAAGCAGAAAATTTCCGGGGGGATTTCATGAATGCGAGTAAAGGTCATACGGCCGATGTGATTGTTGCCGTTGCCCGACAGATTTTTTTTGAAAAGGGATATGAAAAAGCGACCACCAGGGAGATTTCGGAGCGGGCCGGGATCAGCAAGGCGGCTCTGTATCACCATTTCAAAGGCAAAGAGGAGATTCTTTTCCAGATTGTCAACCGGGCATCGGACGAGCTGATTGCCAATATGAAAAAGGCCTTGAGTCAGCCGGTGGCCAAAACCGGGGGGGGTGAAAGAGATCATCGCTGCCGTCAGCCGGGAATATGTGGAAGCTTTTTTCAATAATCTTGATGCCAATAAGATTCTCCTCCATGACATCGAGTATCTCAGCCCGGAGTACAAACAGATTATTCTGCAAAAGGAAAAGGATAATGTGCATCAGTTGCGGGATTATATTGCCAGGCTGCAGAAGGATGGCCAGCTGAAAAATCAGAATCCAACCGCATTGACCTTCATCTTTATCGGTATGATGCATTGGCTGTATTTCTGGTTTGATCCTGATGGTGATCTAAAGATCGATGACATGGTGGATATTATGGCTGAGGTCTTTGTGCATGGTGCCGGCATGAACCAAAAGGACAGCGGTTGCGCGGCGGCTGAAAGGGCGTAAAAAAGAACAACAGGTGCATTGCCAAAGAGAAGGCAAGGGGATTGCGCCCTGACGGAAGAGCTGAAGATGTTAATGGTTGATTGCTGCCGTCAGCGTCAGGTCTTCGGCCGGCCTTACCCCGGCCGTCATTGATGTCTGTTTTACCATCGCCGAAATTCTCGCCCTTGAGGGCCTGTGCTTCTATGACTTTGGCCAAGGGTATGCTGCCGCCTGCAGGGGGTGGATCCCGACCGGGCGACCGCGGAACTGATCGGCCGCAAGGTGGCCATCGGCAGCCAGCTGATGAAGAGGGATCTGTGTATACCCATGGCGATCTTTACACGCTCAGCTTTACCCTGGAGTCTTGAGAGAGAATCTGCAACGCTACCCGAGAAAAAGGAGAGAAGGTTATGTTTGATTTCCTGCTTAATGATGAACAGCGGAAGCTCAAGGTTGAGGTGAGGGAATTTGTCAAAACAGTTCCCCCGGAACTGGTCAAGTCAATGGACAGTGGCGAGATTGAATTTGCCAGGGAGTTTATCCGTTCGGCCGCCGGGGAGCAGCTTCTCGGGCTGCGTTTTGCGCCCGCCGATGGCGGTCGGGGGATGAATTGGGTAGGGGAGATGACAGCCATGGAAGAGGTGGGGATTTTGGGTTCAACGTTGGGCTGTCACTATGCCATGCCCTCTATTGTTGGCGAAGCGCTTCATCTGTTTGGCACTCAGGCGCAAAAGGAGCAGTACCTGAAGCCTATCCTGACGGCGGAGCTGTTCAGTGCCGAAGCCCTGACGGAACCCCGGGGTGGTTCGGACTTTTTTGGTGCCACCACCACCGCCCGCAGGCAGGGCGGTGATTACATCCTCAATGGTCAGAAGCGTTTTGTGGTTGGCGCCGAAGGGGCTGATGTCTTTTTGGTCTATGTCAAAACCGCGCCTGACAATCCCCCCGATCAGTCCATCAGCCTGTTTATTGTCGAACGTTCCATGGGGGTTGAGGTCAAAAAACTCTACGGCCTGATGGGAACCCGGGGCGGTGGCACTGGGAGAATCATTTTTGATAATGTCCGGGTGCCGGCGGTCAACCTGGTGGGCGGAGAAAATGAAGGAGCCAGGATTTTCAACCGGATGATGGTGCCGGAAAGAATGACCAGTGCCGGTGGAGCCTTGGGTGCCGCTCGCGGCGCCCTTGAGGTGGCAACCCGCTACACGACGCGGCGCAAAGCTTTCGGCCGGAAGATCATGAAGTTCCAGGGGGTGAATTTCAAGATAGCCGACAGCATCGCACTTCTTGATGCGGCAACCTCGCTGGCTTATACTGCCGCCCTAATGATCGACAGCGGTCTGGACGCCCGCCGGCTGGTTTCCGAGGCCAAGAAAACAGCCACCGAGGCGGCCTGGGAAGTGGTCAACAATGCCATGCAGGTCATGGGTGGCATTGGCTATACGGATATTTATCCGGTTGAACGACTGTTGCGGGATATCCGCCTGATGATGATCTGGACCGGCACCAATGAGGTCATGAATCTGTTGATTCAGCATGAATATTATCGTGAACTGGCGGCCGAACAGCACGTACCCCGCGACCTTGAACAGGATGCCGTTGGTCTGGATGAAGAAGAGAAGGTCTACGAATAACGTGAAAACCGGCATGAAATCGGCAGGCTGCACCTCGTGAAGCCGCGGTGCCGGTGACAATTTTCATATCGATCGAACCGGATTGTGAGGAGTATCAGTCGTCGGCAGCTATCTCGCCAACGTCTTCTTTGCCGTCATCCAAGGCCTGGGCGGCCAGTTGGAAGCCGAAGTTCAGCGCTTCACTGTTGATGTTCTCGGTGCCTTTCGGCACCCGGGCAAGCACGGCGGTTTCTATGGCCTTGCGGGTGACGACGCCGGTGGCGCCCACCAGAACGCCGAGGGCGACAATATTGCTGAACAGTTCCTTGCCGAACTTTTCCGTGGTTTTGCCCGAGATGGGGACGGTGAGTGCCCGGCTGGTGGGAACCTGGGTGACATAGGTGGTATCGGCGATAAAGGTGCCGTCCACGGTCAGGTCGTAGAGATACTGATCGCAGGCTTTCTGGGACATGGCGAGAAAAATATCCACCCAAGTGGCTTTCGGGTACGAGATCGGGCCATCGGCGATGATGACCTCCGCCTTGCTGGCGCCGCCCCGGGCCTCGGGGCCGTAGGATTGACTTTGAACCACATTTTTACCGTCAAAAATGGCCGCTTCGGCGAGAATAATGCCGGCGGTGATCAGTCCCTGGCCGCCGCTGCCAGCCAGCCGGATCTCCGTTCGTCCCTGTTTCATGATGTCTGTTCCCCACTTGCCTGCTGCTGAGCTTCGCGGATTATTTCATTGTAGAGGTCACCGTACTCAGGCAGATCTCTCTCCACCAGCACCCCGGTGACAACTTTTCCTTCCAGTTCCTCCGACGTCAAGCTGGCCGCCTTATTTTTGGGGATGGCCACCTCTTTCTGCCACTGGAGCATCTCCGGGGCGCCCCCCACCTTGTTCAACCGACCGTAAAGGGTCGGGCAATGGGTGAGAACTTCAACTACCGAAAAACCCCGGTGGCGGATGGCTTTTTTAATCAGATCCTGGAGCTGCATGACATGATAGGAGGTGGTTCGGGCGACGAAGGAAGCGCCGGCCGCTTCGGCCAGGGCCGAAATATTAAAGGGATTTTCAATGTTGCCGGCCCGGCAGGTGGAGCCTTTGGCCCCATGGGGAGTCGTGGGGCTGTACTGGCCGCCGGTCATGCCGTAAATGTAGTTGTTGAAAATAATCGCCGTCATATCAATATTGCGGCGGCAGGCATGGATAAAGTGATTGCCGCCGATGGCGGTGGCATCGCCGTCGCCGGTGGCGATGATAACGTTGAGCTTTGGTTTTGCCAGTTTCAGCCCGGTGGCAAAGGCAAGAGCCCGGCCATGGGTTGTATGGAGGGTGTTGAAATCAACATAGACCGGTGCCCGACTGGAACAGCCAATGCCGGAGACAAAGGCGATATCATCCTTGGCCAGCCCCAGCCCGTCTATGGCCCGCAGTAAACCACTGAGAATAATACCGTTGCCGCAGCCGGGGCACCAGATATGGGGAAACTTCTTATTGTGACGGCAGTATTTTTTGACCAGTTCAGAGTTGCTGATCATCGTGCAGTCCCCTTGATAGCTTTGATAATTTCCTCGGGGGTGATGATTTCCCCGTTGATTTTATTGATTTTTTCAACCACCGAATGGCCGGCGTTGACCCGCAGGACTTCCCGGTAGATCTGCCCCATATTCAATTCGGGCACCAGCAGGGTTTTCAGTTGGGGCAGAAAACGTTCGAGGGCAAACCGGGGGAACGGCCAGAGGGTGCCGAATTTAATCAATCCTACCTTAATGCCAGCGGCCCGCAGCTGTTCCACTGCCGACTGGGCTGAGAGAACCATGCAGCCATAGGCAACAATGGCGTATTCCGCATCATCCATGTGGAGATAGTCCACCAGGCAGATCTCTTTGAAGCCCCGTTCAATCTTTTTGAACAAACTGATAATGTTTTCTTGCACTTCCCGGGGTTTACCGGTGGGGAATCCTTGCATATCATGGACCAGACCGGTGACATGGTAGCGGTAGCCATCACCGAAGCTGGCCATAGGCGAAACACCCATGGAGGTGCGTTCGTAAGGAATATACCACTCGGGCGGCATGCTGGGTTTGATCCGGCTGACGGTTTCCACCATCGACCAGGGTGGCAGGTCAACCCGGGCCCGCATGTGGCCGATGACCTCATCCATCAGGAGGATGACCGGATTGCGGTATTTTTCAGCAAAATTAACCGCTTTGATGGTGTAATGGAAGGCCTCTTCTACCGACGACGGGCAGAGAACAATGATCGGGTGATCACCATGGGTTCCCCAGCGGGCCTGCATGACGTCTCCCTGGGAAGGGCTGGTGGGCAGGCCGGTGGATGGTCCGCCCCGCATGACGTTGACAATCACAATGGGGATTTCGGTAAGACAGGCGTAGCCAAGATTTTCCTGCATCAGGGAAAAACCGGGGCCGGAGGTTGCCGTCAACGACTTCATGCCCCCCAGGGATGCCCCGATAATGGCGGCAATGCTGGCGATTTCATCTTCCATCTGGATGAATTTGCCACCCAGGGCCGGCAGCCTGGAGGAGAGAATCTCGGCAATTTCCGTTGACGGGGTAATGGGGTAACCGGCAAAAAAGCGGACACCGGCGGCCAGTGCCCCTTCGGCCACCGCTTCATTACCCTGCATCAGCCGATAGGCATGGGACTTGCTGCTCATCAGACCGTTTCCTCCTTTGTCTTGCCGCTGGCTGTCTGTTCAGGTTCTTTTACCGTGATGGCAAAATCGGGACAGCGAAGTTCACACATGTGGCAGGCGATGCATTTGTCCGGGTATTTGGCAAAAACCCGGCGGTGCTCGTCCATCGCCAGGACCTGCTGGGGGCAGAAGGCAACGCAGATGCCGCACTGTTTGCACCAGTCGGTGAAAACGGTGATTTTTGGGAGTGCTTTTGTCGTTGCCGTCGCGGTTTTAACCGGGGTCGCCAGCGTTGTTTCAAGCTGTTTTTCCATTATAATGTTCCTTCATTGTTGATGCTGCAATGTCCATTCATACCTGCTTGCCTGAAAAATTAAAAGGGAAATATGGTTGCCAATGGCTGTCCCAGGACGGAAACTCAGGGCGACTGCAGGCTATGCAGCCTTAGCATATTCGTACCGCCTTCCCTTGGCGTGGAACCTGCTATGACAACGATGTTTTCCCCTCCTTTCAGCCACCGGTTTTCTTTTAGAAATTCTTCCAGTGGGGTCAAATCACCGGCGATATTATAGCTCGTATCCAGCAGTACCGGGGTTATTCCCCAATAGAGGGCCAGCGCCCGCATCGTCTGTTCGCTGGGAGTCAGTGCGAGAATCTTCACCGCCGGGCGGAAGCTGGACATGACCTTGGCGGTCTGCCCACTTTTGGTGAATACGACAATGTACCTGGCATTAATTTCCGCCGCCGCATAGTAGGCCGAGTGGCAGATGGATTGTGAGAATTCTCTTATTGCAAAACTGCGGGATTCAACCGGGTTGAGGCGGAAGTACCTGTCCCTTTTCTCAGCCTCTTTAATGATTGCCTGCATCATGGCAACGGACTGGAGCGGATAGTTCCCGAAGGCAGTTTCACCGGACAGCATAACGGCATCGCTGCCGTCAAAAATCGCATTTGCAACATCCGATGTTTCGGCACGCGTGGGGATGGGGTTGACAATCATTGAATCCAGCATCTGGGTGGCGGTTATGACTGGTTTGCCCGCCAGGAGACATTTTTCAATGATTTCCTTTTGGACGACCGGTACCCGGGAAGCAGGAATTTCTACCCCCAGATCCCCCCGCGCTACCATAACGCCATCGGCTGCATGAATTATTTCCTCAAGATTTTCCAGCGCTTCCGGTTTTTCGAGTTTGGCAATTACCGGAATTTTTGCACTCCCTATCAACTGTTTGAGCTGGCGGATGCTCTCGGCATCCCTGACAAAGGAGAGGGCGACATAATCGACGCCGTTGGCAAGGCCGAAGTGCAGATCTTCCTTATCTTTTGCTGTCAGCGATGGTTCTGATATGTGTACCCCCGGCAGGTTGATCCCCCGCCGGTCATAGAGACTGCCGCCGTTGACAACCTCGCACAGAACATCAGTAGCCGTTTTTTCCGTTACCTGCAGCTTGATCAAGCCGTCGTTGACAAGAATCTGATCGCCGATTGCCACATCGGTGGCGAGATGTTCATAACTTGTACTGACACAGTGCTCGTTGCCCTGGATACGTTTTGTGGTGATGGTGAACCGGTCGCCGGGATTTAAAATGATCGGCGGGTCTGCAAACGTGCCAATCCTGATTTTTGGCCCCTGCAGATCCTGGAGAATGGCCACCGGAATGGCCAGTTTCGCGGACAGCCGGCGAATCAGCCTGATTCTTTTCAGATGCTCGTCATGGGTGCCATGGGAGAAATTGAGCCGGGCAACACTCATGCCCGCTTTGATCAGTGTTGTGACTAATTTTTCCGAATCACAGGCGGGTCCGATGGTACAGATTATTTTAGCTTTTGCCATGGTCAGTCCCGTCATCAAAAGACAGTTATTCCTCTTCCGGTTTGGCAGACACAATCCCTGCGGCCTCTGCTTCCCGCCTGGCGTTTTCCGCCTTGGCTGCGGCTTTGGCGGCTTTGCGGGCCAGTTTGTCGGCTAGCTTTTCAGCTTCTTCGGCTGCGTGCTCAGCCCTGGCAATGACTGCCGCCCCGGCGTCCGCAGAAGCTGCTGCAAGTTCCTGCACGTTTTTCCTGGCTTTTTCAGCTTCTTCGGCCGCCTCTGCGGCTTCGGCGGCTGTAGCAGCTTTGACTTTCTGTGCACTTTGGAGGATGTCAAGGATATGAGCCTGCTCACCGGCTTCTCCCTCTTCGGGCTCTGCAGCCAGGTCAATATCCTCGGCCGCCATGACCATTGCCGCCGGCGGTAAAAGGAGGAGGGTCTCCTCCATCGGGTTGCCGAGGGCGGTTATCCTTCAGGCGAAATGGCAGAAACACCAGGGCGGCATCGGCTGAATATGCTGTAAGGGTGTCCCTATCCTCTTGTTCCACCAGGACGGGTTCCGCTTCAATGCGTACCTCTTCAAGCATGATTCGCAGACTGTCAAGGGTTTGCTCTCCGAATTGGGAGTCGTGGACCGCCAATAGTCGGATGCTGGCTTCGCTCCACTGTTCGCTGCGAGTCATCAAGTAGGCCATCAGCAGCATGAGCCGGCTGGTGGCATTATCCCACCACCAGACATCGATGGTGCAAGCCTCCTTGCCGGCTGCCAGGGATGACCATCGTTCGGTTTTGGCGTCCAGGATGACCAGGTTGCAGCCATAGAGGCGGGCGGCCCGCAGGTTGCGGCCGAACTCCTGATCAAGGAGATGGAGAATCCGGTTGGACGGCCGTCCGAGCCAGTTAAGCAGAATAGTGTTCGCCCGCAGTGCACCGATGCCGTAAGCCTGGGCTATCGCCTGGATGCCGGTTTGGAGATCGGGGGCGACCATGACCAGGGCAAAGGCCTGGATGCCTTCTCTGGCAATGTCCAGCCGCAGTTGTTTTTCGGTTTCCTCTTTGATCCGCCGCATTTTGATCCCTTCGCCTTCGAGAATCTGAACGACAGTGCTCAAGCCGCTGCCGCCTTCGATCCACGAAGAAAACTGCAGCAGTTGGCAACAGCGTTCAGGGTTGTCGGAAAAGGCGAGAATCTGGGGACGCCAGTCACGCGGATGTTCTGGTTCAGCTTCAGCTGCCAGCAGATGAATTCTGGTTTGCTGCAGGTGGTGTGACCGGCGG
The DNA here is from genome assembly GCA_016934315.1 of Candidatus Anaeroferrophillus wilburensis. Taxonomy (NCBI): domain Bacteria; class Deltaproteobacteria; order Candidatus Anaeroferrophillales; family Candidatus Anaeroferrophillacea; genus Candidatus Anaeroferrophillus; species Candidatus Anaeroferrophillus wilburensis. The sequence continues at coordinate 30,259 of JAFGSY010000021.1, forward strand.
CTGTCCGCCCAGCGTGAGGGTCCTGCAGTGCGCTTGAGGTATTGAAAAATGGCAAATAAAACGGCAACGGCCACGATGCCGGCGGTCAGATCAACCGCCAGCATGGTGCCCAGGCAGGCCAGCGCCCCCACGAGGCTGAACCACTGGTGGAAATAGCGAAAACGGGGCCGGAAGGACGGACTGTGTGAACGGGCTTCGTAATAGGTGGCGTAATTCAACAGGCCGTAGGAGATGAGAAAGAACATCGACACCACCGGCGCGATCAGGTTCAGTTCACCGTAGGCAACGGTGGCGTAGGCGATGCCGGTGGACAGCAGTACCCCCCTGCGGGGATTGCCGTTCGGTCCCGAACCTTTGGCAAAAAAAGTCAGAAAGGGGAAAATTCGGTCGGCAGCCAACGACTGCAGAATGCGGGGGGCTCCCAGAAAAGAGGCCATCGCCGATGACAGGGTGGCGGCAATCACGCCGGCCGTAACCAAGCTGCCGAAATAGGCAACTTTGTTCATGGCCGTGTAGTCGCTGGTCAGCACATCAGCCGGCAGGGCGGCGGCAAAGATTACCGAGGAGAGAATGTAGATGATGATTGAGAGGCCCACGGCGGCAAACGTTCCGGCAGGCAGACTTTTTCCCGGGTCTTTCAAGTCGCCGGACATGCTCACTCCTTGGGTGAAACCGGTGACCGCCGGGAAAAAAATAGCAAACAGTACCCAGAAATCCAGACCGGTGCGGGGAGCCGTCCAGTTTTTGGCCAGGAGGCCGGAATCCCAGTGCAAGAAGCCGCCGACAAAGAATGACAGGAGTGCCGCAAAGAGAACCGCCATCACCACATATTGAAACCGGGTGGCCCAGTCGGCGCCCAACCAGGCAAAAATAAAAAGCAGGGAGACCGCCAGGGCCGCGATAAGCTGGGGGAAGATGGTCAGGTCGGTAGAGATGAAACCGGCGATAGCCTCACCAAAGCCAAGGCAGTAGAAGGCAATGGAAACCGATTGTGCCAGGAAAAGGACAATTCCCAGTGCGCCGCCGAATTCATGTCCCAAGGTGCGGGAAATAAGATAATAATCTCCGCCGCCTTTAACTTTCAGGTTGGTGGTGATGGCTGAAAGGGAGATGCTGGTCAGGACCGAAATGCCGTTGGCCAGAAGCAGGATCAACAGCGCCTGCGCCAAACCCGCATTGCCGACTACATAACCCAGCCGCAGGAAGAGGATGATGCCTAAAATGGTCAGCACGCTGGGAGTAAATACCCCGGCAAAGGTTCCCAAGGTTCCTTTAGGTGCTGGAATCTTGTTTTCTCCCTGTTGTGCGTTGTTGACGGCCACTTTCTCCATCCCTTCTGCTCATCAGAGTCCCGGCTCACCATGTGATGTTAGAATCTACCATAGCCTTTTCCTGCTGACCAGCAAAAAGGGCGCTGAAAATGGGTGCCGGGAGGTTGGCCGGCTGCCGGTAGATGACAGGGATGGTATGAGTTTTATTGTTTTTTATGTTGCGCTAGCATTTTTAATGCTTTTTTACTTGCCAAGAGGAAAACAAGGGCGTATAAACGGCCTACATAGTACTTTAAGTAGTAGCACACTCCTTCACGTTTCCCGCCACGTTGTTTTCTCTCACATCGTCCGCCACCGTAGAAGTTTTTTGCTGATTGCTTAAGTTCGTGGAGTACGGCATGAAACTCTCTGTCGGCAATCTTACCTGCATCATGAGCGAGCTCGAATTGAAAGACTCTCTTCCTTCTATGGCATGGTAGAAAACGCCCACATCATCAGTGCTCATTTCACAAACAATCCAGTAGCCACGTACTCTCAGCTGCTTATTTCCATGCAGTCAGCCATTGTTGCTGCATGACAGCGGCCAGGACGACAAAGAGAGTTTATCATCCTGGAGGTGGCTGCTTATCACAAGGAGTTTCCATGAGTTTCACCGCGTTTACGTTCCACCCCCAGATTCAAACAGCCCTGGATGCTTGCGGGTATGAATCACCCACCCCTATCCAGGCAGAGGGCATTCCTCCGGTGCTTGCCGGCCGCGATCTTCTCGGTCTGGCCCAGACCGGGACCGGCAAGACGGCGGCCTTTGCCCTTCCTATTCTTCAACGGCTTTATGCAGGCCCCAGGAACAAAGTCCGGGCGCTGATCATTGCCCCCACCAGGGAGCTTGCCGAGCAGATTCATGAGTATTTTGGTAAAATGGCCGTTCACACCCACCTGCGGAGCATCGTTGTGTATGGCGGAGTCAGCAGACAGGCTCAGGTCAATAAAATCCAGCGGGGGGCGGAGATTGTCGTTGCCTGTCCCGGCCGCCTTCTCGACCTGGTGAATGATAAGGTTGTCAATCTGTCGGCTGTGGAAATGCTGGTTCTGGATGAGGCGGATCACATGTTCGACAAGGGGTTTTTGCCGGATATCCGCCGCATTCTAAGAAATCTGCCCAGACAGCGGCAGACCCTTGTTTTTTCCGCCACCATGCCCAAGGAGATCCGTTCTCTGGCCGAGGACATTCTGACCAATCCGGTTACCGTGCAGATCGATCACGCCAAGCCGGTGGAAGGCATCTCCCATGTGTTTTATCAGGTTGAGCAGCAGAACAAAATCAGCCTGCTTAAAAAAATTCTCCAGGAAAAAGATGTTGCCACCGCGCTTGTTTTTACCAGAACAAAACACAAGGCCAAGAATCTGGCCCTGCAGCTGCAAAAAACGGGCTGTAAAGCCACTTCATTGCAGGGCAATCTGTCGCAGCAGAAACGGCAGCTGGCCCTTGATGGCTTTAAACGCGGCACCTACAATATCCTGGTGGCCACCGATATCGCTGCCCGTGGTATCGACGTGTCCGGGATTTCCCATGTGATCAATTTCGATATGCCTTCAACGGCGGAAACCTATACCCACCGGACCGGCCGTACGGGCCGGGCCAGCTGCACAGGGACGGCCTTTACCTTTGCTTCCTCCGATGACCGGACGATGGTCAGGGCTCTTGAGCGGACGCTCGGCAGCAACCTGGTTTATGAAAAGTCTGCTGATTTTCAGCCGACCTCCAGGATTGCCGGCGAAAACGAGGCAAGACAAAGACCGGCTCCAAGGACCGGAAGAGAGTTTGGCACCGCCCGCGGAAAAAGGAGTTCTCAACGCAGCCGGCCCGCGCTTTCGGCCGTCGGCTTGGCAACCAGGGCGTAATATCATTAATACGGTTTTGGCAACAAAACCGCAATGCCGGGTTGTCTGTTGATGATCCGGTTCATTAAAAAGCGGTTCCCATCGGAACCCCACACAGAGGAGAAGTAGAAGATGGCACAAGGAACAGTGAAATGGTTTAACGATTCAAAAGGTTTTGGTTTTATTGAAGAAGATGGCGGCAAAGATGTGTTTGTGCACCATTCAGCAATTCAGGCCGAAGGGTTTAAATCCTTGGATGAAGGCGCCCGGGTAACCTTCGACATCGTCGATGGCCCCAAGGGACCGTCTGCAGCCAATGTTGTTCGGCAGTAAGCATAGCGTCCAAATCACCCAACTCGGGTGATGCTTTGTTGCCTCCGGCGGTGAAGTCGGCCGGCAACGAGGTGCAGCTTAGGGTGCTATTGCCGGAGCTGGCTGTAACAGCTTATTTTCTTATGTACGCAATAAAGAGGGCCACGATTATCGTGGCCCTCTTTATTGGTGATGATGCCGTTGGCGCTACCAATACCGGTCACGGAGATATTTAATATCACGTTTGATGGTGGCAGGGGAAACCTCCCTCTCTGCCATAAACCGGGAAGAGGGACGATCTGATTTCCCTTGGGGGGGCAGGTCCATTCGGTAGAAACGCTCGGTACAATCCATGCATGCCACCTCCAGGATACTTTTTGCGTGACTATAACATTATTTTATTGTAATAGCCATATTTATATTATGGTTTATGATCTTTAAAAAAATGTGCCTGAGAGAGGAGGGGGAGGATGAATGCCCGTGAGTATATCGTTGCCCGCCAGATCAGCTGGGCCGAGAATCGGGGCCTGAGGCTGATCGGCAGCCTGGGAGTCAAAGGGCGCAAGGCCTATACCGAATGCCTGGCTGATAATCTTTTTGAACCCCTGATGCCGGAGGTGCGCAACAGTTTGTTGGCCGGCGACGGCAATGAGTTGGGGGCTGATCCCCACCGGCCGGCAAAAATGCAGGCGGTCCACTCCTCTGCCGCCATTGGTATCAACCTGTTCCAGTATTGGCAAAAGATCGATCAGGCGCCGGTGATGGCGGCTGCCTGCGGCTTCTGCAACAAGGGTAACTGTACGTCTGAAAGAATTGTCTTTGAGGATAAGTATCCCATCGATTGTTCCCTGCCTGCAGCTCCCAACATCGATATGGTTTTTCACAATGCTTCCAGTTTCAGATACCAGCGGTTTGCCGTTGAGTGCAGGTTTGCCGAGGCTTATGGTGGCCGCCAGCATGGCGGTCTCAAACCAGTTTATCTGGAACTGGCAGATCTCTGGCAGGACATTCCCCGGCTTAAGGAACTGGCGCAAGCTATCAGTCCTGATGACAAAACGTTCAGCCACCTGCATGCCGCCCAGTTGATCAAGCATATTCTGGGTCTGAAAAAGGCTTTCGGCAGGACCGGTTTCCGGCTGCTCTACCTGTGGTATGACGCCCTGGGCAAGGAAGGCCATGACCACCGGCGTGAAATCTGCCGTTTTGCCAAAACCACCATTGCTGACGGGATCAAATTCCACGCCCTGTCATATCAGGACCTCATTGGCAAGTTGGTCCAGGAACACCGGAGCGGGCATCCCGTCTACATTGGCTATATCAGTGGCCGGTATTGGTGAGGTGATCATTTGTTGTGCATAATTGAGAGAGCTGGGGATCATTGTCTCTAGAGAAACGCCCGGGCAACCCCCGGGGAGTTTTTCTGGTACATTTTTCGATTGCCATTAACTCTGAATCCGAGTTTCGGTGATTGGGGCAAAATTTGGTAAAATTTTTAGGGAGAAGGAGAAAAAATGGAATTTTATGGTTATCACAGGCCCGATGGCAGGGTTGGCTCAAGGAATTACACGGCAATTATCCCGTCGGTTGGTTGCGTTAATAATCTATGCGCTCACTTGGAACGGTTGATTCGAGGCACAAAAGCGATCCGGCATGATCAGGGTTGTCTGCACCCTCCCGCTGATACTGAACAGGTAACCAGAACGCTCATAAATCTTGGCAAGAATCCGAATGTGGGGGGTGCTCTCGTTGTGGGTCTTGGTTGTGAAATGGTTGAGGCTGAAAAGATCTATGAAAGCATCAAAGAAACAGGCAAACCGGTAGATATGGTCGTCGTTCATGAGATCGGCGGCATGATAGATACTTTGGCCAAAGGTGCCCATGCACTGGTGAACATCGTTGCCGAAGTCAGCGGGGTGCAAAGAGAAAAGGCAGGCTTGGATAAATTGGTTTTTGGAACCAAATGTGGTTCTTCAGATACCACCTCAGGTTTATCCTCAAACTTGGTTACCGGTGAAGTGTGCCGGTTGATGACCCAAAACGGCGGTAAATTCATTCAGGGTGAAATTTGCGATATCATGGGCGGAGAATATGCCCTGAAAAAGTTAAGCGTTGATCAACAGCAGGGTGAGGAAATCGTCGATTATGTCCGTGATCTCTATATGCGGGGTTATTATGTCGGTGCAGACACCAGAGGGTGCCAGATGACTGCGGGAAATGTTGCGGGCGGTTTGACGACCCTGGTGGAAAAAGCTTTGGGTGCAAATGCCAAGGGGGGCAAGGTTGCAATCCAAGGAACCCTTGATTATGCTGAAATACCCCCTGATAAGCCAGGCAGATACATTATGAACTTCCCTGGGCACGGTTTCGAGAATCTTACCGGGTCGGCTGCAGGTGGTGCTGTTGTGCATCTGTTTACTACCGGCAGGGGCGCTCCAAACGGTAATCCGATTATGCCTACGGTAAAGGTTTGCGGTAATAGCAAAACCAACAAAACCATGTTAGAACATATCGACGTAGATGTTGCATCGGTAATTGAGGAGACGGAAAGTATCGAAACTGCGGGTGAGAGATTATACGAGTTTGCCGTGGCTGTGGCTAATGGCAAATTGACCAAATGCGAAATCCTCAATTTTGAAGGCATGGAGATTCTTATCAAGGGCCCGGTGATGTAACTCAACGGAGGAAATAAAAATGACAAAATATGCAAAAAAAATGGCGGAGCAGGATAACGTGGTGACTGTCGTGGCAGACTGTGTTGCCGGCGATGAAGTGACTGTGAAATTCCAAGGAAAGGGAACAAACTATACGTGCAATCAGGATATTCCCTTTGGACATAAAATTGCCGCTGTGGATATGGCAAAAGGAATCAAAATCATTAAATATGGTGAGGTTATCGGCAGCGCATCGCTGGATATCAAAAAAGGTGACTGGGTGCATATCCACAACGTAAATGATGATTATAAATGTCTCGATACAGACGGCAATCCCTTGCCTGGTCAGGGTGATTAATGGGGCAGATTATGCATCCTGTCTACCTTTGCTATGTCAGTGACCGGTTTTAGTGAAAACTGTTTCTGCGACCACTCTTGGGCAAAATAATTTTCTTCCGGCAGCCAATACTTCTTTTGGGGCTAAGAGGTAAAAAATTGCGACTGGGCAGAGTCTGGTTTTGAGTCCGGTTTTAGTGGAAACTACCGGATATTAGGGGCTGAAAACAGCAAAATGGGAAGTCATAGTGACTTCCCATTTTGCGTTCTAACTAACTGAATTTATAAGAATTTTTTGGAGCGGGGTACGGGATTCGAACCCGCGACTTTCAGCTTGGGAAGCTGACACTCTACCAGCTGAGTTAACCCCGCAGCTAGCAACTGATGAGGCCCTTTTCATACCGGTAAAACCGACAGATTGTCAATGATTTTTTGGCCCCCTTTTGCCAGCGTTGCAAAAATATGCTATAGCTTCTTTTTAATCGTTCAGTAACGGATATCCCAGCGCATTCATGCGACGATCATTGCTGCCGGATGGATGCACTTAGGGTGCAGATGGGTATGCCTTGATATTTCCGTGACAATCCCCATCTTCGGTCACTTGTTCGGCAAATTGCCATTTTTTGCTGAAAACATATACTAATCTAGGGTGCAATCATGATTGACTATACAATGTTTACCGCCGAATATCTGACTACCAGTTTCCCCCTTTTTTTCACCATTGCCCGCCAGACCTTTGATCTGGGTCAGGTGCGGGATCGACTGGCACTGCTGGTGACCCAGCTGGAGAACGACGCCTACCACGGAGCATCTTCTGGTAATAACAGCTCCCGGGTATGCGTCCGTGATTGTGCCAGGGTCATGCGTGGCATGCTGCGCAAACGTACCGACAGGCTGGCGGGTTTCAGCATTGCCAGGGTTATCAGTGATCTTGCCAAGGGGAAACCGCGTCCTGACTTGCAAACGGCGTTTTTTGCCGATTTTTATCATGTGCTTGCAGGACTCCACGGTTTGGGGCCAAACCATGTGCTGATGGATATTCCACTTGAGGTTGACGATCTCCAGGGGCGGGAGGCGGCCGTTGCCCGTTCCCAGCAATTGGACAGCCTTTGGGAGGAAGTGGAACAGCGGCTGGCGCGCTATGTCTGCGGTCTGGAACCGAAGGTTGTCAAACAGCGGCAGGAGCGGCGGGATGTGATCCTGGCAGGTTTGGCGGGGACTTTATCGCAGTGGCAGGACTGGCGCTGGCAGTTGCGGCACGTTGTTCAAGGTGCCGATCAGCTGGCTGATCTGATTACTCTTGATGGCCGTGAGAAAGCCGCCGTGAGCCGGGCTCGCCAACTGAAAGTTCCTTTTGGCATCACGCCCCACTACCTCTCGCTGATGGATGCTCAGACAAAAGGGTTGGATCGGTCAATTCGGGCCCAGGTGCTGCCGCCCGCTGACTATGTGGAAAAAATCTCAATCTCCCGTTCTGGTGGTGACCTGGACTTCATGCGGGAAGAAGATACCTCGCCCATTGACCTGATAACCCGGCGCTATCCGGCAATTTGCATCTTCAAGCCCTATAATACGTGTCCCCAAATCTGTGTTTATTGTCAGCGGAATTGGGAAATCGATGATGCCATGGCACCGGGAGCTTTGGCGGCGGAAGAGCAGATTGATGCCGCAGTCGACTGGCTTCGAGCCCATCCGGCGATTCGTGAAGTGCTGGTGACCGGCGGCGACCCCCTGGCTCTTGATGATGGTATGCTGGAATCGATTCTGAGCCGCATTGCTGCTATCCCGACGGTAGACCGGCTGCGAATCGGCACCAGAACGCTGGTGACCATGCCCATGAGGATAACGGCGGAATTGGCCCGGATGCTTGGTTCATTCAGGAAGCTTGGCCGGCGGGAAGTGGCCGTGGTAACCCATGTCCAGCATGTCTATGAGTTGACTCCCGAGGTCGCTGCGGCCGTCAATAACCTGCGGCTGGCCGGGATTCCGGTCTATAACCAGCTGGTCTATACGTTCTATACTTCACGGCGTTTTGAAGCGGTGGCCTTGCGGCGTCAGCTGCGGCTCATCGGCATCGACCCTTACTATACCTTCAATACCAAGGGTAAGGAGGAAACCTTTGCCTACAGGGTTCCCATCGCCCGGTTGCTGCAGGAGCAGAAAGAGGAAGCTCGGTTGTTGCCCGGCCTTGGGCGAACCGATGAGGCTGTCTACAATGTGCCGGGGCTGGGGAAAAACTACCTGCGAGCCCAGCAGCAGCGTGACCTGCTTTCCATCCTTCCCGATGGGACCAGGGTGTACGAATTCTATCCCTGGGAACTGAACATTTCCCAGGTCAGCCAGACCTATGTCGGCCATGATGTGCCGATTCTGGACTATCTTGAAAGGCTGGAGAAGATTGGTGAGTCGGCTGCGGACTACTGGTCCATCTGGAACTATTACTAGCTGAGGGTGCTGACCGGCAGGGAAAGGGTAAAGGTGGTGCCGTGTCCCGGCCGGCTGGTGGCAAAGATGGTCCCCTGGTGTTGTTCGATGATCCGGTGGGTAATGGAGAGGCCGAGGCCGGTCCCCTGGCTCTTGGTGGTGAAAAACGGGTCAAAAATGGCATCGAGGTTTTTGTCGTCAATGCCGGGGCCGCTGTCGCTGATCTCCACCACCAGCTGGTCGGGGGCCGGGGCGCAATAGATCGGCTCCTGGATGGGTGACTCCTGCCACATGGTTTTGATCTGCAGGCTGCCGCCGGCGTTCATGGCATCCAGTGCATTGATGATAATGTTCAGAAAAACCTGCTGCAGCAGGGCCTTGTCTCCTTGAATCTTTGGCTGGGTGTTTCCGTGGACCACTTCCAGGCTGATATTTTTCTTGTTCAGCTGATTGGAAACCAGAAACAGGGCGCTGTCGATAATATCCTCAATTCTCAAGGCTTCAAGCTTCGGCGTGTTGGGGCGGGCGAACTGGAGCAGATTCTTGACAAAGTCATCCAGCCTGACAACCTGTCTGAATACCTCGTTGAAAATTTCGTGGCTGGGGTTCTCCTGGCTGAACTGCTTGCTGAGAATCTGCAGGGCGCCGGCAATGCCCGCCAACGGGTTTCTGATTTCGTGGGCAATGCCTGACGCCAGCTCACCCAGGGATGCCAGCCGATCCATCCGTGCCAGATGGGCTTCCATCTTCTTCCGTTGGGTGATGTCCAGAAAAATGCAGCTTAAGCCGGCCGTCTTGCCATTTTTGTCGGTGATTGTCGAAAAGCATACTTCGGTGGGCAGCGGATCATCATTTTTGCGGATCATTTCAAATTCAGACAGGTAGCCGGTCCGTGGATCAATGCACTGGCCGCCGCCGGCAAAAATCGTTTTTATCTCCTCCTCGCCGGCGCTGAACAGGGTATGGATCGGTGCACCAATCAGCTCCTGTTCACTGAATCCCAGCAGGTTGATGGCCGCCTTGTTGACCTGGGTGATCTGCAGGCTGTTGTCGGCGGTGACCAGGCCGCTGCGCAGGCACTGAAAAATGCTTTCGTAAAAGCTTTTCAGTTCTTCAATTTCTTCCAGGTGATGGCCAAGTTCCCGGTTCTGTTTGGCTATCCGCTGCAGCATCTCGTGATGTCTGACCGCCCGTCCGATTGCCGTAGCCGAATGGGCAACGATGGCAGAGGCAATCCGTGCGTCATCATAGCTTACCGCCGACTTGGCCGTCGGCTTGTCGGCCAGGACATAGCCGTAGAAGTTTTGATTGTCAAAAATGGGGATGATGAGGAAGGAACGGGCATTGCCGATCAGTGATTCAACCGTCTGGTCGTTATTATGGTAGGTGAGCACTGAGTAGTGCCTGAATTGCCCCTGCTCACTGATAGCGGCATTCTTGCTGGCGGCGTCGATATCCTTGAAGCAGAGGTTGATGTGGCGGCGCCGGTTCTCCCCCTGCCGGTTGGGATAATCATCCTTGAAGATGCCGCACTTTACCGCGGCATCTTTAGGGGGCTGTTCGCCGCTCTTGCTGGGTGATTTCAGGACATTGAGCGGTTCCCGGTCGGCATAGGCCCGTTTCAGCAGACCGTTGACCTTGCTGAAAGGAATGCTGATATCGCTGATCTGCTCAAAACCATAGAAAACCCGGCTTTCCAGGTTTTTTTCCTGCTGGTCAAAATAGAGCACCACCAGCCGCTCAAGGGCAGTGGCCTCAATGACATCCTCGACGATATGGTTCAGCAGGGTATCAACCGTATCGGAACGGGCCATCTTGGTGATGCTGCGATAGAGATGGCGAAGATCAATGACCCGTTGTTGAATGACCGGATCCCCAGATGAATGCTCCATGGTTTTTTTCCGTATAAAAGGCTCCCTGGCGGCTGCCGGAAAACTCCGACGGCCGCCAGGAAACATTGTTCAGCGATTCAAGTCATGGGCTGTGTTGTGACACTGGCCGCATTGGGGAAATTTACTGAGAATGCCGGCTGAATGAGGTGTGCCGTGGCAGTCCTGGCAGGCCGGTATTGTTTTATGGTTGGTCTTATGACACTGGGCACAGGGCAGGTCACGGTGTTTGGCGGCGCTGGCAGTCAGCAGGTTCAAGGCTTCATCATGACAAGCGCCGCATTGCTTCGAGGCGATGTCATCGGCGTAGACCACCACCAGCGGCTTATGGGCCTGGTGGCAGAGACCGCAATCGGCCTGCACCATGTCAGTAGCATGGGGTTCATGGCAGCTGACGCAATCGGGGATCTGCCCGTGCTCGTTGTGGCAGGCCGTACAGGCCATGGTGGAGTGAAAACTTTTGAAACCCTGCAGTTTCTCATTCTGTTCCGTGTGACAGGTGAGGCAGGGAGCGGTCATATCCTTGGTCAGTGTCAGCACCAGCGGCGCATGGGGGTTGGTATGGCAGCCCAGACAGTTTTCCAGTTGAAAATGGGGGGTGTCACTGTGGCAGGCATTGCAGGCGGGGATGATCTCCCTGACCGTCGGCGGATGCCCTTCATGACACTCCATACAGGTAACCGCGGTCTTGTGGGCGCCACCCTGGGCGGCCACATCCATGGGGGCTTCCGTATGGCATTTAATGCAGTCATCATTGCTCAACTGGTCGTTTGCCGCAAAAGCCGCCGACGGTGCAGCAGCGCTGCAGGCCAGCCAAAGACAGACGGCAATCATGGTTGCTGTTAATCCTGAAATCCTCTTCATCGTATCCTCCCTTTGATGGTCTGTATGCCCCGCAGAGATGCCGTCTGCGGGACAAAGATAGTCCAGTGTGCAATGATTGTGCCCACCCCCGTTGCTTCACAGTAATAACCTAATATCATTAACAAACTGTAATGTTAAGATGTTTTATGGCTAAAATGATAGTGGGTTATATACCCCTTTGTCTGGGTCGGATGCCCAATAGATGCTTTTCCTCCCGCTGTCTGCCATCATCAACCGGTAGACAAAATAAAGGAATCCGGTTGCCGGGGTCTTGTGCCTGACCTCGACTCTCCAGGCGCCGTCCAGGATTTTCAAAACATTGCTTACGGACCCGTTTTTATTGTTTTTACATCGCTTCCGAGGGTTGCCTGCGTTCTATCCCTTTCGCTCGGTGGCAGATTTGCCGGTGGTATTCTGGTGTTGTTGAGTGTGCCGATGGATGAAGCGTGTGGTTGAAGAACATTGCCCGGGCTCTGCTGTGCATGATTATTGCTTGGAGCAGAAAGCAGACAGGAAATAATGTTTTCAGGTTGATTTTAGCTCAGTCAAGCTGGTAGGTAGTATCCTAAGGAGTGCAAGGTTGCAGATTCTGGCTGGAACGGGGAATGAAGATCATATTCATTGGGAGTGCTGCATGAGTCAAAAACGGATTCTGGTCGTTGATGATGAACATCTGATCCGCTGGTCGTTGTCGCAGATGCTGGCCGAGGGCGGGTATCTGGTGGAAACGGCTGAAGATGGCCATGAGGCTGACATCAAGCTGCGGCAGTTCAAACCCCACATGGTGCTGCTGGATATCTGCCTGCCGGATGCCAATGGCATGGATCTGCTGAAAAAATTCAAAGCGGTTGATGAAGATCTGCTGATCATCATGATTACCGCCTACTCCCATGCTGATTCGGCCGTCAATGCATTGAAGCTGGGTGCCGAGGACTATATCGGCAAGCCGTTCAACCTGGAAAGTGTTCAGCACTGCATTGATCAGGTATTTGAAAAATGGCGTCTCAAAGAGGAGAATGCCTTCTACCGGCAGGTCCTGCAGAAAAAATTTGAAACAGACAATCTGGTTGGCAACTGTCCGAAAATGATCGAAGTGTTCAAAATGATCAAGGTTGCCGCCGATGCCGATGACAAGACGGTCCTGGTCCTCGGGCCAAGTGGTACCGGCAAGGAGCTGGTGGCCCGGGGCATCCATATGCACAGCAGCCGTGCTGAGCAGCCGTTTATCGAGGTCAACTGCGCAGCCATTCCTGAAACCCTGCTGGAAAATGAATTGTTCGGCCATGAACGGGGTGCCTATACGGATGCTTCCCGGAAGCAGAAGGGGATGTTCGAGCTGGCCCAGCGGGGAACGGTGTTTCTTGATGAGATTGGCGATATGCCCATCGGCATGCAGGCAAAAATTCTGAAAGTGATAGAGGACAAGCGCTACCGTCGCCTGGGCGGTGAGGATGAGGTGGCCATTGATGCCCGGATTATTGCCGCCACCAACCAGAACCTGCAGAAACTGGTGAAAGAGGGGAAGTTCAGGGCCGACCTTTTTTATCGCCTGGATGTGATGACCATTTCGCTGCCGACCCTGCGTGAGCGCAAGATGGATATTCCCCAGCTTGTTGCCTATTTCATTGAACGGTTCAACGACGAGTATGGCCGCCAGGTGGAGGATGTTGATGCGCGGGCCATGGACTACCTGATGAACTACAGCTGGCCCGGCAATGTCCGGGAGCTCAGGAATACCATTGAGCGGGCGATGATGTTGGAAGAAGGAAGAACCCTGGGGCTTGATCACCTCTGTGCCGAGGTGGTTCGGCACCATGAAGGCCGTGATGGGGAGGATTGTCGAACGCCGGCCGGCAGCCGGCGCTTCTCCCCGGATCAGCTGGAACTGCCGGCTGAAGGGATCTCGCTGGAAGAGGTGGAAAAACGGCTCATCCAGCTGGCTTTGGAACGCTGGGACGGCAACCAGACCAAGGCGGCTGAGTGCCTGCGCATGAGTCGGGATACCCTGCGCTACCGGATTAAAAAGTTCAACTTTGGTAAAGCTGAAAAACAGGGGCGGGATGATAATGGGAACTGAACAGCGTTGTGTTCTGGTGGTGCTGTTGGTGATTGTACTGGGCTGTATAGTGTCGGCAGGCGAGGGGTGGGCCGGTTGCATCACCACCGAATGTCACCAGACTCTGGGTCAAATGACCCTTGCCCATGCGCCGGTGGCCGAAGGGGAGTGTCTTGCCTGCCATCGACAGCAAAAATCCGAGCATCCGCTCAAGGGGGAAAAATCCTTCGGTTTGACCGCTGACGGTGCCGCCCTTTGTTTTTCCTGCCATGAACGGTTCCCGGCCGGCACAACGGCCCATGCGCCGGTGGCCGAGGGGAACTGCCTCAGCTGCCACAACCCCCACGGCGACCTGGGCGAAGCCCGCTTGGTGGTGAAGGATGGCCAGCAGGCATTGTGTTTCCAGTGTCATGATGCGGCCATGGTTGGAGAGCAGTTTGTCCATGGTCCCGCTGGGGCCGGGGCCTGCAGCCAGTGCCACAACCCCCATGGTGCGGATCAGCCGGCCTTGTTGCGCCAGGAATCGCGGCAGTTGTGTCTGTCCTGTCACCAGGAGCTGGCCGCCGGCGAGCGGCAGGCAGCCGTTCTCCATCAGCCGTTCGCCAAAAAGCCCTGCACCGCCTGCCATGGCGCCCATGGTGCTGCCAACCCGGGTCTGCTGACCGAGAAGTATCCTGACTTGTGCTTTACCTGCCATCGGCAGGTTGGCAAAATCTATCAGCAGGCCAGGGTGAAGCACACCGCCCTCTACAAGGATGACCGCTGCGGCAACTGTCATGCGGCTCATTTCTCCAAGGTTTCCGGGCTGCTGCAGGAGCGTGAGCAGGATCTCTGCCTGCGCTGCCACGGGGTGGACGATACGAAACGATCCAAACCTCTGAAAAATATCGCCAAGGAACTCCAGGATAAAAAGGTTCTTCATGGGCCCGTGGCGGACGGCCGCTGCGCCGCCTGTCACCAGCCCCATGGTTCCGATTATTTCCGCCTCTTAAGCGCCGCCTACCCGGAATCCTTTTATGCCCCCTACCGGGACAGCGACTATGATTTCTGCCTCTCCTGCCATGAAAAAAACCTCCTCCGTTTTGCCGATACCACCATTTATACCAGCTTTCGTAATGGCAAACAGAATCTCCACTACCTTCATGTGGCCAACCGCCGCAAAGGGCGGACCTGCCGTGCCTGCCACCAGGCCCATGCAAGCAATGGCGAGAAATTGATCAATCAGGAAGGGGCAGCTTTCGGTGACTGGCGGATTCCCCTGCGCTTGGCCCTGACCCCCACCGGCGGCAGCTGTGCCCCCGGCTGCCACAGCCGCAAGGCCTATGACCGCCAGCAGCCGGTTGATTATGGCAGCAAAGAGGTCCAATAGGATTATAGCAGTTCTTATCTTTGCCCCATTACCCAGCCAAGGTTAGCGTGGTTGTCTCTTTACTCTTTTCTCGCCGCTCGCTTCTCATGATCTCCCTGTATTTGATCAGCCCAGTCTCTATTTGGTAAAAGATGTGTTGGGTATTTACCCCAGTCCTTGATGGTGGTGTGGGGTAGATGCCCAATAGTCATATCGGTCTTTCTTGGTCTACGTCTTGGCAAATTCAGCCCCTCTCCTTCGTATTTTTGTGCATCTGTTTGAATTGTTAATAGTTTTTAATAATATTTGACAATAACAGTAGGCGTTGAGTGCTTTGGCACGTATTGTGCAAAGTTTCATTTTGTAAGAGCCAAGTGACCCTCTTTTGGGGAAGGGAGTCGCAGCAGGAAAGAGGAATTTTTTTAAAGTTCGTAAGAAGAAGGCCAATGTAAGGGAGAAAAGGTTTAACTTTTTATAATGGATGGAAGTAAAGGAGAGGAACAATGAAGAAATTAATGATGGCGTTAAGCATTATGGCTTTGGTGCTGGTTGCGGTGCCGGCGTTTGCCCTTCCCGGTGATGGAATAGTGGGTTCCCCGCACGATATGAATGTTGTTTCAAACCCTGATGGTCAGGGACGGGTGTGCGCTTTCTGTCATACGCCACACCATGCTTTGGATGATGCAAATGCCGATTATCTGCCGCTGTGGTCCCATACGATGACTACACAGACTTTTACTCCCTATGACAGCGTTACTTTGGATGCTGCGGTTACTGATGTTCTGGCGGGTCCTTCCCGCCTGTGCATGAGCTGCCACGACGGGGCCATTGCCGTTGATCAGCATTATGCCATTGTCGGTACGGACTACCGGACCGGTGATTCCTGGGGCAATATCGCTGTTGGCCAAAATGGCGACCTGACCAACGACCATCCCATCGGTTTTGACTATACCGCAGTCGCCGCGGTGGACGATGAGATCAGGCCTGAAACAACCGCGACTACCAATCCGGCCATTCCCACTATTGCCGACCTGCTGCTGGATGGTCAGATCATGACCTGCTCCTCCTGTCATGATGTCCATAATACTGATAATAATGATGTGGATTTCCTGATCAATCTGCAAGCCGGTTCCGCTATCTGTCTGACCTGCCATGATAAATAGGGTTCAGGAGTTGTGAACAGTGCCGGATGTACATGTTAATCAGGGCAGCCGCCGGTGAACCGGCGGCTGCCTTTTTTTGACTTGCGCTGCCGGTGGTCAGGGTGCTATCGTCAATTAAAGCAATCTGAAAGGCGAAGATTGATTTGGAAGGGTGCGAGGCAGGATCATGCAGAAGGTAAAGCAGAAAACGGGCAGGATCGGGTGGACATTCCTTGTTATGCTGCTGGTTGTGGGTAGTTTGTGGGGTTGTGCCGGTCCCCAGGTGGTTGAGGACCACGGTCCGGTTTTCTTTCCGCCGCCGCCGAATCCGCCACGGCTGCAGTATCTTACCAGCATCTCCTCCTCCCGCGATGTTGACCAGAAGAAGAGCAGCGGCTTTGCCCTGCTGGCGGTGGGTGATGTCCAAGCTGATCAGGTGAAGCCGGTCGCTAAACCTTATGGTCTGGCGGTTTTTGGTACGAAGCTTTATGTTTGTGATACCGGGTCGGCGCGGGTCATCGTCATTGATTTTGCCGCCAAAACCTTCGAATATCTCAAAGGGGACTACAGCTTTGGCAAGCTGAAAAAGCCCATCAATCTGGCCGTCGACCGGGAAGGGACGCTTTATGTTGCCGATACGGCCCGTCAGGAGATCCTCGTCTATGGCCCCAGCGGTAATTTTTTGCGGACCATCGGTCGGGAACAGGAGTTGAGACCGGTTGATCTTGCTGTTGATGGTGACTTTCTTTATGTCACTGATGTCAAAAAGCATCAGGTGATGATTTATGACCGGTTGACCGGCACATTCCTCCAGGGAGTGGGGAACCATCCTGAAACACCTTCGGAAAGTTTGTCCATGCCTTTGGGGTTGGCCGTCGACAGCAAGGGCAGCCTGTTCCTCTCCAACATGGGGCACGGACGGATGATCAATCTTGACCGCGACGGCCATTTTCTTGGCTCATTCGGTAAAATGGGAGATGGCTTTGGTCAGTTTGCCCGGCCCAAAGGGGTGGCTATCGATGACCGGGACCGCATCTATGTGGTTGATGCCGGCCACCAGAATGTTCAGATTTTCAACCATGAAGGACGTTTGTTGATGTTCTTCGGTGATCCGGGATTGCCTCTTGGTTCCATGAACCTGCCGGCCGGCATCGCCGTCACCAGTGAAATGATTGACTTTTTTCAGCCGTATGTTGATCCTTCATTTCGCGTTGAACAGCTGATTTTTGTCACCAACCAGTTTGGTGACCACAAGATTACCGTTTATGCCCTTGGTGAACTGAAATAGTACTTATGGTTAGCGAGGGGACAGCCGCAGTGCTGTCCCCTTTTGTTTTTTTAACCCACATGTTCCGTGAATGGAATGGCTGGCATGCCTGGGAAACAATGGTCGATTCTGGTGCTGGGGAGCATCGCTCTGGTGTTGCTGCTTCTTGCTGGTTGCGATCCCACAACCCGCCATAAGGTTCTGACTACCATTTTTGACGGGGTTCCCAGTCCGCTGCCGCCAGAGCAGGTGCTGGAAGACTATTACCGGCAGCGGCTGGCGGCGGAGGCGGAGCAGGCTGCCCAGACAAATGCCGGTGTGGCAGTTGGTGGCCTGGCGATCGGTTCCCGTCATCGGCCCTATACGGAAAAGAAATGTACCGACTGCCATGATTTCAGCAGTGCCGTCGGCCTGGTTCGTCCTCCTCGTGAATTGTGTGTCATGTGCCACCGTGATTTTGTGCTTCAGGGAAAAGGGCTTCATGTTCATGGGCCGGTGGCCATCGGCGACTGTTCTGCCTGCCACCTGCCCCATACCTCTGTCCATGGCTCCCTGCTGGAGCAAGATAAAACCGACATTTGCAGCAAGTGCCACCAGGAACAGCGGCTGGCGGCTCTTATGCATGATCGGGTCGTGACCCGTGGGATGGCCTGCACCGACTGCCATGATCCCCATTATGGCGCCGCCCGGTATTTCCTCAAGTAGGGCCCGGTAATGTGGCGTCTGAGCGGGGTACTGATCGGTATTGTTCTCTGTGGACTGCTTGTTCATGTCACCCCGGTTGCCGCCCGGCCAAGGGTATTGTTGATGGTTCGGGACTTCCATAATTGGCTCGATTTCTCCTATGAGTATGACGCCCGGGAAAGCACCGGTGGTCGAGGTGAGGACCTGCAGGAGCGGGATCACCGGCTGGAGGAAGTCTACCATTTCGATATGGCCTATGCCGTCTATCATCCCCGGCTGGTGAACGGCCGCCTGGGCATTGACCTCGGCCTGAATGAAAATTGGTATGACGGCGGCAACGGCGAGTCGGAGAGTGATGTGGGCACGCTGCTGGAATATGACCTGACGGGAACCTTTTTTGACCGTCGGCCCTGTCCGATAAGTTTTTTTTCCCGGTCTGCAAGACGATCTATCCAGCGCCGTTTTGCCGGTAACTATGATTTGGATACGGTCAATCATGGTCTTTCCCTGACATGGCGCAATCAGCAGCTGCCCATCAGCCTGGGTTTTCGCCGCTACAGCAGTGAAACCGATGGCCTGGAGCTTGACCGGCAGCAGACCAGCGACACGGTGACCGCCTCGGCTTCCCATTTTTATGGTGACCTGAGCCGTACGGAGTTCAGTTTATATCATGCTGACGATGAAACGGATTATGGTGTTTTTGGCCGGACTGAGGATAATCGAACAACCGAGTACAATTTGACCAATGCCCTCACCTGGGGCGATCATAATCGGCCCAGTACTCTCTCCTCTGCTTATCTCTACCGCAATGAAAACGGAACCAACGATTCCTCATCGTCTGACTGGCGGGAGTTGCTGCGGCTGCAGCTGGGCAAGGCTTTGCGCTGGACCCTTGACTATGACCAGCGCCGGAATGAGTATGAGGATGTAGAACGGCGGGAGGAGACTGTTGGCAGCCGGTTGGAGCACCAGCTATATGACAGTCTTTCTACCCGCCTTTCCTATGAAGAGCGGACCCTTGAGATTGACGACGGCTCGGAAGATGAGTGGGAAGGCGGCATCGGCTTCTCCTATCAGAAACAACTGCCGGCGGCAAGCCACCTTGCCCTTGGCTATGATTTTACCTACGGCGAAACCGATCGCCGCGGGACCGCCGATGACCGGTTTGTCATCGGCGAACCACTGATCATGGAGCTCCTGGGGCCTAATGACTTGGTTTTTGCCGATGTGGTTGCTGGCAGCATCACCGTGCTTTCCGCCGATCGCCTAGTTACCTATGTGGAGGGTGTTGATTACACGATTACCCAGATGGGCCGACAGACGGAACTGCTGCTTACCGCCGGCAGCCTCATCAGCCCAGGGGACCAGGTTGTGGTTGATTACCGCTATCGGGTTGATCCCGGCATCTCTTTTGCCACCACCACCAACCAGGCATTTGCTTCCTTGTCGCTTTTTTCCCGTCGTTACCGTCTCTATGCCAGCTTCTACAATCTTGACCAGGAGCTGCTTTCAGCCAATTCTGGCAGCGGTGACCCCATGCTGCTCAGCGCGGTGACCAGTACTATGCTGGGAATGGAGGCTGTGAGGGGTTACCATACCTGTGGTTTGGAGATTGCCGATTATGACTCAACTACCGATGCCAGGCAGTATGTCCAGGGGGTCTGGCGCTATGCCCGCTATTTCCGGATCCATTACCTGATGCTGATGGTCCGTGACCGTTATACCCGCTATGAGGCGATGGCTGAGGATGTTGGTGGTGATGACGGGGAAAATGTTCTGGACGCCGGTTTTGCCTACCGGCGGCGCCTGCCCTATGGCGCCATGGCCGGGTTCAGCGTTAATTATCTCAACCAGCGTGGCCGGGATAATGACCGTGACGAGCTGGATATTGATTGTTCCTACAAGCTGCGGGTCGGCCGTTTGGAGCTGGAGCTGCAGGCCACCCAGCAGTGGGAGTGGCAGGCCAGCCGCCGCGACCGGGACGACCGGGTAATGCTGACGTTCCGCCGCTATCTCTAAGGGCTTTGTAAACAGTCCATGTAAGAAGCTGTCAGGTTTCAGGTTTGTGGTCATTCTCGCCTGCCATCCCTGGCCGGCTCCGAGGTGTCCGCCGCGAATCACCATCCGGGTGATTCGTCCGGCGGCCAAAACCGCTTAAAACCTGAAACCTGACAGCGTATTTCCCCCGGCTCATGTGCCATAGGTTTATGTCAAGAAAAGCGGAAAAATTGACGAAGGGATAGCTATGATGGCCGATATTGAACCCACCTATAGACGTCGTTTTATCCTCAAAATCTGTACTTGCTTTCTGGTGACCGTTGCTGCCGTCAGTTTTGGCCTCTACGGTTATCTTGATCGGCCATTTGCCGGCGGTTATCTGGCTGCCATTTCCACTCTCGACCAGCTGCAGCATGATATTCTTCTCGGTGTTGTGGTGTCCATTGCCGTTCAGCTGCTGGTGTTTGCCGTGCTGGTGTTTGCCATCTCTCTTTTCTGGACCCATAAAATTGCCGGTCCTCTCTATCGCCTGAAAAAAACCTTTTGCCGTATTGGTGTCGGAGACTTTTCTCCCATGGCGGGGCTGCGCCGCGGTGATCAGCTCCAGGAGGTGCCGTCCCAGTTCAATGCCGGCCTGGCGGTCTATGGGGAGACCATGGCCCGGACCAGCCGGGAACTGCAGGCCCTGCTGGACGAGCTTGCGACCATGGAACGAGATGTCCCTACCGCCCGGATGGTCGAGCGGGAGCGGCTGTCGGGGGTTGATGCCCGTATCCAGGCACTTATACTCGAACAGGAACGGCTGCTGCATGCGTAAAACTCTTGGCCTGATAGTTATGTTGCTGGTGGTTTCGTTGTTTCTTTGCCAGCTGGGATCAGAAAATACCAATCCTCACTTGGGGGAGGTGGCCTGCGATGAATGTCACCTGGGTGTCCCGACGGCCGGCGATGCCGGCAGCAAGCTGTTTGTTGCCGATATCGAGACCCTCTGCCTCCGCTGCCACCGCGATATTACCCTCGCCATGTCTCATCCCGTGGCCCTCAAGCCCACGTTTTCCCTGCCTGTCGATATGCCTCTTGACTGGAAAGGGGAACTGACGTGCTCCACCTGCCATTACATGCATGAGCATGATGACCAGCCGTACCATGACCAGGCTGTTTTTCTCCGACGCAATTCGGTCGGCCAGGCGTTCTGTCAGGAGTGCCACCAGCAGGGCTTCATGATGAATCGGACCCTCGGTCACAGCCTGGCCAAAAGTGATGCCCATTACACGCCCTATGGCAGCAGTGCCGCCGCCGACAGTTTCGGTGGAACTGATGCATCCCCTCTGCTGGATGAGTCGTCATCGGCCTGCCTCACCTGCCACGATGGTTCCATAGCCCGTGATGAAGGGACAACGGAGATGAGTGCCGGGGCAATCTCCCTGGGAGCAGGAATCTGGCGTCATGACGGTGATTACGGCCGCAACAGCCATCCCTTGGGGGTCAGGTATGGTGATGCCCGACGCCGGCGCAGCGGCTACCGTGATGCCGCCATGCTGCCCAGCGTCATCCGGTTGCCGGGGGGGAAGGTTGAATGTGTTTCCTGCCATAATCCTTACTCTACCAATGATTCACTGCTGGTTATTGACAATCGCGGGAGTCGGTTATGTCTGACATGCCATCTCAAATGAAGAAAAAGTCCTATGTCCGGCGAACCTACCTGGTTGACCGGACTTTCCAGGTTCGTTTTTCGCTGCTTTTTTTCGGTGGCGTAATGGTGCTCGGCCTGCTGGCCGGGGTGGCCACCTATGTGCCGGCCAGAAATATGCTTGTCCGCCATCTCTATTCACCCCATATTTCCTTTGCCGCCTCCGGCGAGATTCTCGCCAGGCTGTTTATCTGGCTGAATGTCGGTTTTGCCTTACCGTTGATTGTCTTTTCTCTGATGCTGGTTACCTGGTATGTCCGGCGGACGGCCGGTTCTCTGCAAAGGCTGCGGGCCAGCCTGGCAGTCTTGGCCGCCGGCCGGATTCCCCCAGCGCTTTTTTTTCGCCGTCGTGACCCTTTAAACGCTGTTGCGGCGGACCTCAACCTGATGGTCGTGAGCTTTAGGGACCGCCAGCAGATCATTATCCAACACCTGCAGGCTGCCAGAGCGTTGTTGAAGATTGAGGATGAGCGTGAAGGTTTGTCTCAGCCTTTACCAGTCTTGGAACAGGTGCGGCGGGAGGTTCAGGCAGCCCTGGAGGTCATTCCCGAGAGGGAGGCTCTGCTATGAAGGGGGGATGTGGCGAACAGTGGCGATGCATCCTTTTTCTGATGTTGTTTATGCTGGCCTCCTGTTCAACCGGAACCCTGCAGGAACAAGGTGGCCTCGAGCCCGTGCCGGTGTGGCCGGCACCGCCTGCAGCAGCTCGGATTGTCTGGGTAGAGGAGGTCAGCCGGTTTCAGGATATTTGTGGCCAGCCAGGCTTCTGGCAGCGGCTCAAAGAGGTCCTGGTGGGCAAAATAAGCACCGGCATGGTTAAACCCTATGGCATCTATATAGACGAGGAACAACGTCTGTACGTGGTTGATTCAGGCAGCGGTTTCATCCACCTGATGGATCCTAATGCCGGCTGCTACCGGGCCATCCCCGGGCCGGATGACGGCTTGGTGCTGCCGTCGCCCATCGGTGTTGCCGGTGATGATCAGGGGCAGGTGTTTATCACCGATTCCAAGTTGGGGAAGGTGTACCGCTACCTTCCCGATGATGGTTCCCTGCAGCCGCTGACCAGGATGACCCTCAAGCGGCCCGCCGGGATTGCCTACCACCGGCTCAACCGGCTGCTCTATGTGGCTGAAGCGGGTGTACACCAGGTGGTGGCCTTTGACCGTCAGGGGATCGAACAGTTTCGTTTTGGCAGCCATGGCAAGAGGCCGGGAGAATTTAACTTCCCTACTGCTGTCTGTGTCGATCAGCGGGGCCAGGTACTGGTGACGGACGCCCTTAATGCCCGGGTGCAGATATTTACCCCTGAAGGCCAGTTTGTCGCTGCTTTCGGGGAGCCCGGTGATACTTCCGGGACCTTTGCCAAACCGAAAGGGGTGGCGGTCGACAGCGAGGGGCATGTCTACGTCTGTGATGCCCTGTTTGATGCCGTCCAGATCTTTGACCAGGAGGGCAGGCTGTTGCTAACCTTCGGCCAGAGTGGCTCTGCGCCCGGAGAGTTCTGGATGCCCAGCGGTATCAGTATTGACAGCCGCGATTATATCTATGTTGCTGATTCCTATAATCGCCGGGTCCAGGTATTCAGATATGTGAGGGAAGGCGAAAGGTGAAAGGCGAAAGGTTGAAGGATCAAGGCTCAAGGATAAGAGAGAAAGGTTGATGGCTGGCGGAAAGGGACTGTCGGGTGAGTCGGAGACTGCGGGATAAAGGTAGGAAGCAGATGAAAAAGAATGCTGAAGGTTGCAGGATGGTGTTGGCGGTTGTCCTGGTGATGCTGCTGGGTATCTCGACGGGATGGGCGGCCGGGGTTGCCGATACCCGGCACAATTTGTCGGTGAGTGGCCCCGGCGAGATTGTAGCCACCGCTGAGGTGCGGATCTGTATCTTCTGCCATACGCCCCACCATGCCAGTCCCACCCAGCCGTTGTGGAGCCGGGAGCTGAGCGGAGCTTCCTACGACCTTTATGCCTCGACCACCATCAAGGCCCAGCCGGGGCAGCCCACCGGCGCCTCCCGTCTCTGTCTCAGCTGTCATGACGGCACCGTGGCCCTCGGGCTGCTCCACGATGCCGCAGTACCGATCACCATGGCCGGCGGCATCACGACCCTGCCGTCGTCCCGATCCACCAACTTGCAGACCGATCTTGCCGATGATCATCCCATCTCCTTTGCCTACACCGCTGCTCTGGCTGCTGTTAATGGTGAACTGCGGGATCCCGCAACCCTGCCGGCGGCCATTAAATTGGAGGAGGGCAGCCAGCTCCAGTGCACCGCCTGCCACAACCCCCATAAGGATCCATACGGCAAGTTCCTGGTGATGGACAACGCCGGCGCGGCGCTCTGCGTCGCCTGCCATGATAAAACCGGCTGGGCATCAAGCACCCACGCCACGGCTTCGGGGGTTGCCGGCCAGGGCTGCAATGCCTGCCATGTACCCCATAATGCCGGCGGCCGGGAGCGGCTGTTGAAAAGTCAGCAGGAAGAGCAGAACTGTTTTCCCTGCCATGACACCAGCGGCAGCGAGATCGATGTGCTGACCGATTTTACCAAGTTGCACCATCACCCGGTGGAGGCAACAGCCGGTGAGCATGATCCCCTGGAGGACCCGCTCACTGCCCTCTATCACGTGGAGTGCAGCGACTGTCACAATCCCCACCGGCTCAACGACACGGCGGCGACGCCGCCTTTAGTGACCGGCCAACTGGCTGGCGTCAAGGGGGTTACCATTGCCGGTCTGGTGGTGGCCGAATCCCAGTACCAGTATGAGATCTGCTTCCGCTGCCACGCCGACAACTCCTTTTCCCCGGTGGTCGCCATTCCCCGGCAGATCCAGGAAGTCAACGAGCGGCTCCGCTTTGACCCGGCCAATCCCTCCTACCATCCGGTGGCCGCCATCGGCAAACAGCCCTCGGTTCCCAGCCTGAGGCCGGAGTATTCGTCTGCCAGCATGATCTACTGCAGCGACTGTCATAACAGCGACACCGGAAGCATGGTCGGTGGTGCCGGGGCTGATGGCGTCCATGGCTCCAGCAATCCCCGGCTGCTGGTGGCCCGCTATGAGCAGGATGCCTACCCGCTGAGCTACGCGGAAAGCAATTATGCCCTCTGTTTCCGCTGCCATGATCCCAATGTGCTCATGGACCGTTTCCGGTCCAACTTTCCCAGTCACCGTAGTCATGTGATTGCCAAGCAGACTCCCTGCTCCGTCTGTCACGATCCCCATGGGGTGCCGCTGGTGGGGGGCGCTACCACCACCGGCAACGCCCATCTGATCAACTATGATAGCCGCTTTGTTACCGGCACCTATAATTCGGTGACCCGCAGCTGCACGGTAAACTGTCATATGATGAACCCCCGCAGTTATTAAGCCCCTACCTCTCGCCGGCATTTGTCCGTCTTCCCTGCTGGAGCAGATCCCTTGTGCCAGGGTGATTCGTAAAAAACCGCCGCTGTTTTGCCGCCGGCGGTTTTTTTATGGCCGCGGCGGGTCAAATCCCCCTTAAGGGGAAGGGGATGGGTTATTTAGCCTGTGCTCTATCCTGTCATCATGAGTTATATCCCTCTCTCCACTCACTTGCCTTCTTAGTTCCTTGCATATCTCATTAAAATTATTGATTTTATTAGATCCTGAAAAAAATTAAAGAAAGTTAAGAATATTCTGTTCTACGGTATACATTGTGCATTTTAACTCAGTCACAGTTGCAAGGCCTTCTTCAGGTTGTAACAGTAATCTGCCCTTAACGTCATCCCCATACCCCAATATGAGTGATGATCAAAAGCGGCTGGCTTTATGGAGGTGAACTGCAAAAAAAAGAGATTACCGAACAGATGATATGCAAGCAACCAGTCTGTGGCGAATAGTGATGCCGCCGGCAGACAACGGAAAACTTTTGGAGGGGAACAATGAAAAAAATTCATCTAACCACCGCTTTGCTGGCGGCAGTGATTCTGCTGTTTGGTATGGTGGGCAGTTCCATGGCAATCCATCCCGACATTGATTTGTTGGATGCCGACGGAAATCCCATTTCCTCGGCCGGTGGGCTGCAGCCGGCATTCAGTTATAAAACAACCTGTGGCGCCTGCCACAACGGGGTCAACCTTGACGGCGAGGGCAATGTCCTGCTGAGCTACGATGACATCGAACAGCACAGCCTGCATGCCCAATTGTCTGCCAACCAGTTCATGGGTTGGAACATCTGGAATCCCGATTCAGCCAATTCCTACAAAAAAGGCCCGGCTCCGAAAGGCAAGAACTGGGTCCAGAGTCCCGGCCATTTCGGCAAGTGGTGACCGCCGTCAGCGCGCCAGTTGGCGCATCTTTTTGCTGACGCTTCAAATCCCACCTACGATGCCGCGAGCGCCAAATATAATGACGGCGGCATGAATCTAAACTTTACTCCTTATAATTTTGGCAGCGAGGCTGCTTTTAAACAGCAGGTTGACCTGGCCATTGCCGGCATGATGCAGGATTGCGCCGAGTGCCATGTGGGCGGCGGGGCGATGGAATATGTTCCGGCCCCGACGGCCAACGCCAATGACCGGGTTTCTCTGCGTGACATCTATGCCACGCCGCTCAGCTATACCAAAGATTCCGGCGGCAATACAGTTCCTTTCGGGCCGTTTGACAGCAATATGTTTACCGCCTTCAACAAGTTCATCGATACTTTCGATGTTGACGGCGACGGTGATAAGCTGGAAGTGCTGGATGCCGACTGGCCGAATACCGGAGTCATCGAAATGGACTGTTTCCTCTGCCACCTCCAGGGCTACAAGTACCAGGACCGGGTTGCCGCCCAGCGGGCAGCCAAGTTCGACGTCTCCCGGGTGGTCGGCAGCGGTGTCGGGACGGCCAACACGCTTGCCTGGGATCCGAATTCCACCGTGCCGCCTGAAGGCTATGGTACCGACGTGACCTATAACAACTATGTTCAGGATAATGGTTCCGGCAACCTTAAATTCCACTATGCCATCAACTATTACCTGAAGGAATTTCCCCCCAGTGACAACTGTGCCTTCTGCCACTTCGGCAAACCCGCCGTCGACTGGAAGAAGCGCGGCGACAACTGGGCCAATGCCACCCAGACCTATGAGGTCCATAAGGCTGTTGGCTGCATAGGCTGTCACCAGGCTAAAGTTGGCACGGTGATCGGTACTGACAACGTTGCCGACGGCAACCTCGGTCAGTGCGATCCGGCCAAGGGGATTGCCCCCTACAGCAGTGCCTGGAATAATACCGACGGTACCGTCAAGACCTGCGAAGACTGCCATCTCAATTACGGTTATGATGAAGATCTCGGCACCTACAGCCCCGCATACGGCGCTCCCAACCCAACCGGTGCCCATCAGGCTGCCGGGTTGACGGCGGTGCTCTGTCAAACCGGTGAAAATGGGGTGGCCAACGCCAGCCACCTGGATATTATCGACTGTGCCGCCTGTCACGTTCGCAAAATTGCCGATCCGGCCACCAACCCCTGGAACACCGGCGGTGCCATCGTTGATGCCACTGGCGCTGACATCGAAGGCCGCATGGCTGACCATGAAAACGAATATGTCCATCGGGAGATGTATGACCCCGACGACGATGCCACCAACATCACCTTTTCCTGGCTGCAGGGCAAAATTATTGCCACCAGCGTCCTGAACACCGTCTACTGGCGCGACAAGAATGATGTCAACCACGACGTCAACGCTGATGGTCGCGGGGGCGGCATGGACACACCGCTGACCACCCATGTCCTGGCGGTCAATGAAGTCAACGGTTGGACAAACCTGGCCGAAGACAACCATGGTCATATTACTAGTACGGAGATTGGTGCCCGGATCACTGCGCTGGAGAATGGACTGCCGGCTCTAACCGGCAAACCTGGTACGCCGGTCATCAAAATCTCAACCATGGCCGTGCCTTTCAAGGTCAATCACAACATCGCTCCGAAGCAGTACGCCATCGGCAAGCAGTGTACCGACTGCCATGGCAATACTGCTGATCTTGACAGCGATGGCGACGGCATCAGCAACGGCGGCATCTTCAACGGCGCCTACACAATGCAGGGCGTCAATATGGATATGACCAATCTTGCTACTCAGGTAACGCCACTGACTAAGGCGAACTCCTTTGAGGATGTGACAGACTTCCATCCCAACACCAAGAACAAGTTGGCTACCCGGACCATTCCCATCAAAAACTGGAGTGGCCTGACCACCATGCGTGCTGTGGACCGCAGTGAAACCCTGTGGGAAAACACCTTCAGGGCCCGTAATACCACTTGGCATGCCAACGGTGATCCCATCGTCGGCGGCGCCATCCCCTTCCCGGCTCCGGGGTCAACCGGTGCCAACACCAAGGGTCTGTGGCTCAAGGTCGAAGTTGACACCAATCTGGACGGCGTTACGGATGTGACCCGGACCCGGATGGTCAATTCCTTTGTTGACAGTACGGCTGGTATGTCTGGTCTGTTGAATGACCTTGGCTCCGGTGCTACTGATGGAACAGACTTCACCGATGACTTCGAATTTGTGATTTCCGACAATGGTGCCGGCGGTCTGCAGATTGAAGCCAAGGCCGGCAATCAGATCCGTCTGAATCCGGCAACCACCTCCGGAGCCACGGGGCTCAATTTGGTGGGTTATGTCTGGACGCCGACCCCGATTATCGGTGTAGACGGCAATCCATATCCTGGTCGAACCGAGTGGGTTGCCTATCTGAATTCCATTAATCCAAACGATGTCGGTATCGGGCTTGATCCGATTGCCGATATCGCCACCATCGATGGTCAGGATCCTGATCTGGTGCTGCCTTACATTGAGATCATTAAGGGTAGTACGGTAACCTTGGTTGCCGACGATCCCGCTGCCGCCGGGGTTTTCAGGTATACCTGGACCTTCAGTGACAGCACTGCGGTTGGTGAGGCACAGTCGGTCCAGTATACCTTCAATACTACCGGCCTGGTTACCGTTTTCCTGACGGTCATCGACGAAGAGAACAAACTTTCCCAGCAGTCGGTCAAGGTCAATGTCATTGTGCCGCCGCCGGTAACGGGTCTTACCTATGATGCAACGGCCGGCGATCCGAATGTCACCTTGCATCTGGTCGGTCTGCCAACCCATGATAGACTTTATTTCTACTATGGTGACGGCCTCAGGCAGCAGATCTATGACTCTGCAGATTCCTTTGACTTGGTTCACACCTATCGTTTCAAAAGCAAGTATCTTACGGGAGGGAACTACAGCTACAATACCTCGGTACGGATCTACAATGGCAGCACCCTGGTTGAAACGCTGCAGGAAAACGTGCTGATCCCTCAATGAGCGAACTTTAGCCCAGGAGGCCGTTTCTCCGCGGCTTCCGATCCTGCTGTCGATGCCAGACGGCAGGACTCTCCTTGAAGTGGCGGTCCGGGAAGAAATTCCCGGGCCGTCTTTTTTCATCCTTCGATTGCCCTTGACAGCAACCGGATGATGGTGTAAAAAACGCTATTATGAAATCAGCAACGTGGCGAAAATTCTGGTGGTGCACCGTATTGTTTTCAGGGATGGATATCCACTGCTGATTGCTGACTATGTAACGAGAATATGTCAAAGCCGTGGATGATCACCACGGCTTTTTTTGTGCTAAGTGACGGTCATTGTATGAAGCTGTCAAGGGTACAGGTTCCCGCTCATTCTCGCCGGCCAACCATGGCCGGCTCCGAGGTGTCCGCCGCGAATCACCATCCAGGTGATTCGCCAAGCGCCAAAAACCGCTCGAAACCTGTACCCTTGACAGCTTACAATCCCGATACCACCCAGGTGAGGTATTCATGAACATGGAGCTGCTGCCTTCTGCTGCCGAGTTTGAAGAGCTGGCCTGCCGTCATTCCTATGTTCCCCTCATGTGCGAGGTGGTGGCCGATCTCGATACGCCTTTGTCGCTCTATCGCAAGGTTGCCCGGGGCTCCCATTCCTTTCTCCTGGAAAGTATGGAGGGGGGGGAGCGCTGGGGCCGCTACAGCATGATCGGCCTTGATCCTCACCTGGTGTTCTGCCAGCGGGGCGATACAGTGACCATTGTCCGACGGGGGCAGACGGAACAGCTTGATCATCAGGGGGATCCCCTAGAGTCCCTCAAAAATCTACTGGCCGAATTTGCTCCGGCTACCTTTTCCGGGCTGCCCGGCTTTTATGGCGGTGCGGTGGGCTTCCTTGCCTATGATACGGTCAAATATTTTGAACACCTGCCGAACAGCGCTGCCGATGATACCGGTTTTGCCGATGCCTTTTTCATGGTTCCCGGTCTCCTGCTGGTCCATGACAACCTGAAGAACAGCCTGACGATCATTGCCCTGGTGAAGGTCGGGCCCGGCGATGATGGAGCGGCATGCTATCGTCGGGGAGTTGCAACGATCAGCGAGCTCCATGACCGGCTGCGGGCGCCCTTTGCCTACGAGGCGGCGGTGCCGGTGGATGGCGACCTGAGCATCACCGCCAATGTGAGTCGGGACGATTTCGTCGCGATGGTTGATCGGGCGACCGAATATGTCCGGGCCGGTGACGTCATCCAGGTGGTCCTTTCCCAGCGCTTCTGCTGCGCCGAACAGATCGATCCCTTCACCCTCTACCGGGCCCTGCGGCTGGTTAACCCCTCCCCCTACCTGTATTATTTGCAGTTTGATGATGAACTGCTGGTGGGCTCTTCGCCGGAGCTCCTGGTCCGCAAGAAGGAGCGGACGGTGGAGGTGCGGCCGATTGCCGGCACCCGGCCCCGGGGGCGGACGGCGGCTGAAGATCAGGAGTTCGAAGCGGAACTGCTCGCCGATCCCAAGGAGCGGGCCGAGCACATCATGCTGGTTGACCTGGGGCGCAACGATGTGGGCCGGATTGCCGCCTATGGCCAGGTTCAGGTGGATGAGCTGATGGCCATCGAACGCTATTCCCATGTCATGCACCTGGTCTCCCATGTCCAGGGGCAGTTGCAGGACGATCTTGATATGTTTGATGCCTTCCGGGCCTGCTTCCCGGCCGGTACGGTGAGTGGCGCACCGAAGATCCGGGCGATGGAGATTATCGATGAACTGGAGCCCACCCGGCGGGGACCCTATGCCGGGGCGGTGGGCTATTTCGGTTTTTCCGGCAACATGGATTTTGCCATTGCCATTCGTACCGTCATGATTAAAAACGGCACCATCTATTTTCAGGCCGGGGCGGGTATCGTGGCGGATTCCGATCCTCTCAAGGAGTACGAGGAAACGGTCAACAAGGCGATGGCCATCAGAAAGGCGCTGGAGCGGGCGGCGAAAGGATTGTGAAAAAACGGTGCACGGTATACGGTGTACGGTGAAAGGCTGAGGGGGGAAAGGCGATGATCAGACACTATATCGAACAGGTGGTGCAGCGGCATGATCTGAGCGAAGCTGAGATGATTGCAGCGATGACCGAAATTATGGAAGGTCGGGCCAGCGACGCTCAAATAGCCGCTTTTATTACCGGTCTGCGGATGAAGGGTGAAACCATTGACGAGATCACTGGGGCGGCCCGGGTAATGCGCCAGAAGGCAACGCCGGTGCCGGTGGCCGGCGCCGCAGTGAGTCTTGATCGGGATGATATTACCATTGATGAGGAAACCATCGTCGATACCTGCGGTACCGGTGGCGACGGCACCAACACCTTCAATATTTCCACCGCCACCGCCTTCGTGGTGGCGGCGGCCGGCCTTAAGGTGGCCAAACACGGCAACCGCTCGGTTTCCAGCCAGTGCGGCAGTGCCGATGTCATCCGGGCTCTGGGGGTGAATCTCGATCTGAGCCCGGAACAGGTGGGGTGCTGTGTTGCCGAGGTGGGAATCGGTTTCCTGTTTGCGCCGCTGCTCCACTCGGCGATGAAATATGCCATCGGTCCCCGGCGGGAGATAGGCATCCGGACGATCTTCAACCTTCTGGGGCCGCTGACCAATCCGGCCGGAGCCGGGGTCCAGGTGCTGGGTGTCTATGATCCGGCCCTGACGATGGTTATCGCCGGGGTTCTGCAGCGTCTGGGGGCGCGCCATGCCATGGTTGTCCATGGTGAAGGCTGCCTTGATGAAATGAGTCTGGTGGGGGCCACCAGGATTTCCCGTCTGCAGGAGGGGGAAATAACCACCTTTTCCCTGACGCCTGAAGATGCGGGCCTGGCATCGGCGCCATTGTCGGCGGTCAAGGGCGGTGATGCCACGGCTAATGCCAGGATTCTGCTGGATATCTTCGCCGGCCAGCTGGGACCCCGGCGTGATGTGGTGTTGCTCAACGCGGCGGCGGTGTTTGTCACTGCCGGTTTGGCGGCGGATTTCCGCCGGGGGGTAACAATAGCCGCCGAAGCCATCGACAGCGGCAAGGCGCTGAGCAAGGTGGAGCGCCTGATAGCCTTCAGCAATCAGCTGGCCGGGGAGTAGCATCCGGCATTCTAACGCCTGACTTCCGGAATGAACGTCGTGAATATTCTCGAAAAAATAGTGATCTGTAAAAGGGATGAGGTTGCCCGGCTGAAAAAAACGGGGGTTATGACTGCCCCGGCCGGTGCCGATGCCGATCGGCGTTCCCTGCTGGCTGCTTTGTCCCAAAAACCCCAGCCACGGATTATTGCCGAGGTGAAAAAGGCCTCACCGTCAGCCGGTCTGCTCAGCGATGATTTTGATCCACTGGCTCTGGCAATGACCTATGAGCAGGGCGGCGCCGCGGCAATTTCGGTGGTCACTGATGAAGCCTTTTTCCAGGGTCGGCTTGACTGGTTGGCCATGGTGAAAAAGGTGGTCTCCCTGCCGCTTTTGCGCAAGGATTTTATCATCGACCCGCTGCAGCTTGAACAGTCCCGGGCTGCCGGGGCCGACGCGGTCTTGCTGATTGCCGCCATTCTCAGCCTCGCTGACCTGCAGCTGCTGCTGGACAAAGCGGCGGCGCTGGGGCTGGAATGCCTGGTGGAGGTCCACAATGAGTCTGAACTGGAAAAGGTGCTGGCCACCCCGGCGGCGATGATCGGCATCAACAACCGCAATCTCAAGGATTTTTCCATCGATCTGGGGACGACGTTACGTCTGCGCACCCTGATTCCCGCCGACCGCCTGGTGGTCAGCGAGAGCGGCATCGATAGCCATGGACAGCTGCAGCGGCTGGGTGCTGCCGGCGTCCAGGGGGTGCTCATCGGCAGCAGCCTGGTAAAGGCTGCCGGCCGGCTGCATAAACTGCGGCAATTGCAGGGTATGGCATGACCCCGCATTGGCGCTGGTGAGGTGAACAATGGTGCGAACCAGAGTAAAGATCTGCGGCTTGACCAACCTTGAAGATGCCCTGCTGGCGGCGAAGGCCGGGGCTGATCTGCTGGGTTTTATCTTTGCCCCCAGCCCCCGGCGGGTAGATCCGCTGACCGCGGCCACGATGATCGCCAAACTCCCGCCGTTGGTCCAGACAGTGGGGGTCTTTGTCGATGAACAACCGGCTACCGTGATGGCGGTGGCCGATCGCTGCCGGCTGGATTTTCTGCAGTTATCAGGTGCTGAAACCCCGGCCGACTGTCTGCTACTCGACGGCCGGAAAATCATTAAAACCATCCACGTGGGCGGCGATGGTCTGCCGGAGTTGGAACTGTACCGGGACCATTGTGATCTCTTGCTGTTTGACACCCGGGTTGCCGGTCTGGCCGGCGGCAGCGGCCGGACTTTTGACTGGCAGCTGGTCAATCAAACCGGGGTGGACGATCCCTTTATGCTTGCCGGCGGTTTGACCCCCGACAATGTGGGACAGGCGATTGCCACGGTGCATCCCTGGGCGGTGGACGTCAGCTCCGGGGTGGAACGGGAGCCGGGTCGCAAGGACCCGGAAAAGATTAATGCGTTTATGGATGCAGTGAGGAAAGCTGATGACTATGCCGGATGAATGCGGTCATTTCGGTCCCTATGGCGGCCGTTTTGTCCCCGAAACCCTGATGGCCGCCCTGGCCGAACTGGAAGCTGCCTATCAACAGTATCGGCATGACCCCGAGTATATCCGCCAGCTGACCATGCTGCTGGCCGACTACTGCGGCCGGCCGACGCCGCTCTATCATGCCGTCCGCCTGGGAGCGGTGCTGGGGGTTGAAAAACTCTATCTCAAGCGGGAAGATCTGGCCCATACCGGCGCCCACAAAATCAACAATACCATGGGCCAGGTGCTGCTGGCGGCGCGGATGGGCAAAAAGCGGATTATTGCCGAGACCGGTGCCGGCCAGCATGGGGTGGCCACCGCCACCGCCGCCGCCCTTTTTGGCCTTGGGTGCGAGGTCTACATGGGCGAGAAAGATATGGTCCGTCAGCAGATGAATGTTTTCCGCATGCAGCTGCTGGGGGCCCGGGTGATTCCGGTGACATCCGGCAGCCAGACCCTCAAAGATGCCACCAATGAGGCGATCCGTGACTGGGTTACCAATGTCGCCACCACCCACTACATCATCGGTTCGGTGGTCGGTCCCCATCCCTATCCGCTCATTGTCCGTGACCTGCAGGCGGTCATCGGTGCGGAAACCAGACAGCAGATGATGGCCCGGGAGGGTCGGTTGCCTGAGGTGCTGATGGCTTGTGTCGGCGGCGGCAGCAATGCCATCGGCTTGTTTTATCCGTTCATTGACGACAATGTGGTCATGATCGGCATTGAGGCGGCCGGCGAGGGACTGGACAGCGGCCGCCACGCGGCTCCTTTGACCGCCGGCATTCCGGGGGTGCTGCACGGTTGTCTAAGCTATCTGCTCCAGGATGATTCCGGTCAGGTCCAGGAGGCCCATTCGGTATCGGCCGGTCTTGACTATCCCGGTGTCGGTCCTGAGCACAGCTATCTCAAGGATCAGGAGCGGGTTTTCTATGGTTCGGTGACCGATGATGAGGCTCTGGCTGCATTTCATCTCCTGGCCCGCACCGAGGGCATTATTCCGGCGCTGGAAAGCGCCCATGCCCTGGCCGGGGTGAAAAAATATGCCCACCGGCTGGTTGACAAACTGGTGGTGGTCAACCTTTCCGGTCGTGGGGACAAGGATGTGGCCACCGTCGCGGCCCTGGAAGGGGGGAACTCATGAACCGGCTCAACAGCACCTTTGATCGCCTGCGACAGGCTGGCCGCAAGGCACTGATTACCTTCATTACCGCCGGCGATCCCTCCCTGGAAACCACCGCTACGCTGGTGGCAACCCTAGCTGAAAATGGTGCCGATATCATCGAGCTCGGGGTGCCGTTCTCCGATCCGCTGGCCGATGGTCCCACCATCCAGGCGGCTTCCCTGCGCGCCCTGCAGCGGGGAACCACACTGGCCAAGATCCTGGTGCTGGTTCAGAAGATCCGCCGCACCAGCCAGGTTCCCCTGGTGCTTATGTCCTACTATAATCCTATCCTGCGCTATGGGGTGGAGCGGTTTGTGGCGGCGGCGGTGGAGGCGGGGGTGGACGGGGTGATTGTTCCCGACTTGCCGCTGGAGGAGGGGGCGGCATTGCGCCAGGCGGCAGAGGCCAAAGGACTGGCGGTGATTCAGCTGGTGGCGCCCACCAGCTCGCCGGAGCGGATGGCCAGCCTGTGCCGGGCGAGCCGCGGTTTTGTCTATTATGTCACCGTCACCGGTATCACCGGCGCCCGCCGGGAACTGCCGGTTGCCATTGCCGATTCCCTGCAGCAGCTGCAATCTTTTACCGACACCCCCATTGCCGCAGGATTTGGCATCTCCACCCCCGAGCAGGCGTCTGAAGTGGGGCGCCATGCGGACGGGGTTATTGTCGGCAGCACCCTGGTGAAACTGATCGCCGATGGGGGTGATGATCCGCAAATGTTGGAAAAGCTTGGCGCTCAGGTAAGGGCTCTGCGGACTGGATTGGATGGTATCAGGTAACGGTGCAAGGTGAAGGGTGCAAGGTTTGTGGTTTACGGAGATTTCAGCTGGTGATCGGCAAGGATGGTTCCACGCCGGTCAAAGGTGATGCCCTCCTTTGCCAGCAGTGATTGTTTCAGTACCGTGCCGCCGCCGTATTGGCCAACTTGGCCATCGGCTCTGATGACCCGGTGGCAGGGGTAGAAGAGGGGAAAGGGGTTGGCGGCCATCACCCGGCCCACCGCCCTGGCTGCACCGGGGTAGCCGGCCATGGTTGCCAGGGTACCGTAGGTGATGACCGTTCCCCGGGGGACGGTCAGTAAGTGTATCATGATTGCCCGGGCAAAAGGGGTGAATCGTTCGTTGCCGGCGAACAGGGTTTCATCGATGGCCGGAGGCTCTGCGGTGCCGTAGTGCCGGAGAAAATCAGTTGCCTGGGCGACCTTGTGCTGCAGTGCCGGTTGGGTGCTCAGGTCGAGCTGTCGCCCTGCGTCCAGGGGTGCCGGGCCGACACCGGGCAGAAAAAGCTGCCACAGACCGCTGTCCCCGGGGTCGTACTTCCAGAACAGCAGCAGCTCACCGAAAAGCCACTCCACCCGCTGCCAGCCGAGATTTTTTGAAACTATCACCTTCCTTGTTGTCACCTTTTGCCGTCTGCTCCCTGCCTTCTATCTCTTATCTTCCAATTCCTGCTCCCTGTCTTCCGGCTTCAGCTGGCGACTCCGGTGGGTGCCGGAATCCAGGTCCCGATGGTAATCAAAATCGGGATCGGTGTCGGTGGTATGGCAGTTCAGGCAGGTTTGCTTGGCCACCGGCCGCAGGATTGATGCCTTTGGCTCCTGGGGGTGACCGGCCGCCGGACCGTGGCAGGCTTCACACTGGACATTGGTCAGTCGCGGGGTTTCTCTCAGGGTGCGGAAGCCGGCGGCAACATTGGTGTGGTTCATGCCGGTCACATGGCAGGGCAGGCAGGCGGGATCAAGCTCCTTCTGCCGCCGGATCAGGGTGATGATCGCCCGGGCGTGGCGGGTCTGCCGCCAATGCTGGAACTGCTGCTGGTGGCAGGGGACGCAGGCCTGGATGCCGAGGTAGGCGGTGCCGGGCTTGAACGTTTGTTGCTCACCATTTTCCTGCTGCATGGGCCTGGTACTGGTCCGTTGTTGGCTCTGCTGCTGGAGATGCCGGTGCCGCCAGGTGTCGTATTCGGCAACCATCGTTTTGATCTGCTGATCTTCACCGGTGTTCTTGGTGTCAAGCCGGCGGCAGTGGGGGGCGGACAGGGTCCAGCCTTTCGGTTGCGGCTGGCAGTCAATGTGGCTGACATATTGACTGCCTCTGACATTGTTGTTGACGATCATCGTCTGACGGTAGATCTCACGCTGTCGACTGAGTCCCGGCTGGTGACCCTGGATCACCAGGTCAATGCCGGCAACCCGGTCGAGCCAGGCAGTCAGGCTGGGGCGTTCGGCGTGGGCCATGACGATGAAAAGATCGTGGTTGACCGAGCGTTGAATGTTGGTGAGGGCAGCCACCGGGTCGGTGATGGTCAGCGGCTCGCGGTGCAGATAATCTCCATACTGGGGATCGATGACAGCGGTGATCAAGACCCTTTTGCCGCCTTTGCGCAAAAGGAGATAGGGCAAAAAGTAGTTCTGCTGCTGTTCCCGGTCGACCAGATTGGCGCACAGAAGATTGACCGGTGAACCGGCTGCCAGCCGGCGGAGAAAAGGGGCACCAAAGTTGTATTCCTTCTCGCCGATGCCGATGGCGTCAACCCTCATCATGGCGTAGGCGGCAACAATGAGCTCCGCTTTCTTCTCCTCCACCGGTCCCGATTGGAGGAAGTTGTCACCGGTGTTGAGGATGATGGTATGTTCCCGCCCGCTGCCGTCAACCAGCTGGTCATAGGCGGTTTTCTGCCGGGCGAGCCCACCCGCCTGCTTACCGTGTCAGCCGCAGGGTTCAATGGTTCCGAGAAGATTGCCGCTGTAGATGATCCTGATGGCCTGATCGTCGGCCAGGCAGGGAATGGCAAGAGGTGCTGCCAGGAGTAAGAGGGTGTAGAGGATCAGCCGGCAGACTGCGACAGTCATTGCTGAGGTGGCATGGGTCATAATGGGTGCACCGTCCGGAAGAATGGTGGCGTGTTAGCTCCTGAATAACATGGACTCAGGAGAAGTGCAAGGTGCTATCCGGTTTCCTGGTCCAAGGGACCAGTGGGCAGAATCCGCCGGACTTTCCGGGGCGCTGCCAGCCAGAAAGCCAGGCATGACAGCCAGAGGGCGGTCATGATAACCAGGAATGCCGGTTCATAGCTGTGGGTGACGTCAAAAACCCGGCCGGCCGCCCAGGCGCCTGCGGCACCTCCCAGGCCGAGAAAAAGTGACAGAAGGCCGAAAATCCGCCCGAAGGTGGGGCCCTGGAAGAGATCGGCGGCGATCGAGGGAAAGAGCGGTGCTGCGGCGCCGTAGCCGAGGCCGAAGAAGGCTGCAAAAAGGTAGGCGAATACCTGTGGCTGCTGTTGTACCGCCAGCAGGGCGATGATGCCCAGAGAAGCGGCCGCCATACCGATGCTGTTGGCGGTTTCCCGCTGCCAGCGATCGGCCAGGAAGCCGAGGATGATTTTGCCGCCGGAACCGCAGATGCCCAGGATGCCCAGGACAGCGGCCGCCTGTCGGGAAGGAATGCCGTTGTCGATCAGGCAGGCTACCGCGTGGAGCAGGGTCCCCTGGATGGCAAAGGGACCGAAGAAGAAACCCGCTGCCAGCAGCCAGAACCGTCGGGTGCGCAGGGCTTTCCCAGCATCCCAGCTGGTGTCAGCCCAGTCATGGTCAAGGACAACCATTCTTTTGCTCCGGGTTGCCGGGCTGCCTGCCGGCGCTGGTGCCCGGGTGCCATCCGGTACGGTGCCCACCTGCCGGGGATCCCGGCGCTGCAGGAGGATATTAAGGGGAATGGCCACCAGCATCAGCAGGGCGAGGACGCGGTAGGCGGCCCGCCAGCCATGGCTGGCGATGATATGTTCCATCCCCGGCGGGATGAGCAGCATACCCAGGC
Organism: Candidatus Anaeroferrophillus wilburensis; assembly: GCA_016934315.1. Taxonomy (NCBI): domain Bacteria; class Deltaproteobacteria; order Candidatus Anaeroferrophillales; family Candidatus Anaeroferrophillacea; genus Candidatus Anaeroferrophillus; species Candidatus Anaeroferrophillus wilburensis. The sequence continues at coordinate 68,955 of JAFGSY010000021.1, forward strand.
CGATGCCGGACATGGCCATGCCGACCGCCAGCCCCCGGCGGCGGATAAACCAACGGGGCAGCAGGGCGGCATGGGGGACAAAACCCATAAAGCTGACCCCGGCCGCGGCGCCGATGCCGTAGCTGAGATAAAAGTGCGGCAGGGTGGTGGCCCGGGAAACGGCAAACAGGGCAATGCTCAGCCAGAGGGCGCCGGCAGGAATCAGCCAGCGGGGGCCGTAGCGGTCGACCATGATGCCGGCGACCATGGCACATAGATAGTGACTGATGATGAAGAGGCTGAAAATGCTTGCCGTGGCGCTGCGGTTCCAGCCAAAATCTTTAATGATGGCGACGAAAAAGACCGAGAAGGAGTACCAGACGCCAAAGGAGAGACCGAGGGTTACAAAAGAAACGGCGACGATGATCCAGCCGTAATAAAAGGGCAGGTGGCGGGGCAACTTTTTCATTGCGAAATCGTTCTGGTGGGTTATAATCAGCCGTTGGTGGCGGTCCCTAATGGGGTCATCGGTTATCTGTTGTTGGTGTCTATCAGTTTCGGTAGGATTGTGGCAATGATTATGTTGAACTTCTTTTTCCCGTTTGTCAGATATGGAGATAATGATGGTGTGCAATGGCCGGCGATGTCTGCTGTTTGTGCTGTTTATTGTGATTCTCATGGGTGGTTGTAAAACAATGGAGTCCTGCGGGGTGCCCGCCGGGTCTCCCTACCGGAACCCGGCAGAGCTGGAACGCGGTGAGATTATCCATGTGCCCACCGGTCTCAGCGTCAGTGAGGCGGAGTTTTTTGACCTGACGGCCGGCAACCGGCTTTTCTACATTGGCGAAGCCCATGATAATATCTATGATCACCGGCTGGAGCTGAAGATTATCAGGGAACTGCAGCGGCGCTTTCCCGGCCGGCTGGCGGTGGGCATGGAGATGCTCGGCCGCCAGAGCCAGGAGGAGATCGACCGCTGGCTGGCGGGAGAGCTGGATGAGAAGGCATTTCTGGAGGTTTTTGGCCGCGATTGGGGGGTGCTGGATTTTCCTTACTATCGTGAACTGCTGGAATTTATCAGGAGCAACCACATCCCTTTGCTGGCTATCAACGTCAGCAAGGCTGAAAGGATGTCTTTGGTCCAGGAGCGGCGGGAATTGCTCGGGGGGAGCTATCCCGAACCCGATGACCCCTATCAGAAAGAGGCGCTGGCCGCCATGTTCAGCGGCCATGACCATGGGCACCTGGAGTTGTTTTATGCCATGCAGCTGCTCTGGGAGGAGACGATGGCTGAATCGTTGGTCAGTTACCTGGACAGCGATGCCGGCCGGGATAAAAAGATGGTGGTCATTACTGGAGGTTTTCACTCGGCCTACGGTTTCGGCGTTCCCCGAAAGGTTCTGCGGCAGTGCAAATGGCCCTATGTCATTGTTGCGTCAACCACCCCTGCTGCACTGGTGGAAAATGAGCGGCAGTTGATGGAGGTGGATTTCCCCTCTCTCCCCCTCTATGTTGCCGACTACCTCTGGTGTGTGCCTTACCGTAACTTGAAGGATGACCAGGTTCGCCTCGGCGTCCATCTGAGTGACCTTGAAGATCGGGTGAAGGTGGCGGCGGTGCAGCCGGATAGTGCCGCGGCTCGTGCCGGTGTCCAGGCTGAAGACCTGATCGTCGTTATCGACGGTCAGCCGGTATCCCGCAGCCTTGATGTTCAGTTTGCCGTTCTGGGGAAAAAAGCCGGTGACCGCTGCCGGCTTATCCTCAGCCGCGACGGACAGGAATTTGAGGTTACCGTTGAGTTCAGGTCGAACTGAGTTTTTTTTCCGAAAACAATCAGCCAGGGAGTAGTTCCCGCTCATTGTCGCCGGCCATTCATGGCCGGCTCCGAGGTGTCCGCCGCGAATCACCATCCAGGTGATTCGTTAGGCGGCCAAAACCGCTTGGAACTACTTCCTGGCTGGTTGTCAGGGCAATAATTGTCCAGGATCGATTTTTTTGAAAAAACAAGAAGGTAGCATGATGGCTGATTCCCAATGGCCGGCGGATCCGGAGGATAATCGCCAGTACTGTCGTCTTGACCAGCTCAATTCCGGCTGGTGGCAGGAGGCGGAAATGCTGCTGGCGCGCGGACAGGGGAATTTTCCCCACCTGACCGTGACCAGGGAAGGCATTGAACTGCCCTGGTGGGGCCAGCCGGTACTGGTTGTTCCCGCGGCAAAGCGGATGGTTCCCCTTGCCGGCCAGCAGCCCCTTACCTACCAGGAGGGTCTGGTTATCCTCGGTCTCCTGGGTTATGCCGTCCGCCATGATCAGCTGCCGCCGGCGACCGGTCTGGTGAGTGCCGAGCATCTCACCGGCGGCACGACCTTTTTCCGTGGTCCCCATGTGATGGCCTCGGTTCTTATCAGCCGCCGCTTTGCCCGCGACGGGGCGGCCTTTCTGACCCTGGGGCAGGCAGTGGGAGGCCAGCCGGCCGCTTACGGGGAGTATGGGCTAGCGTTTTCTTGGTATCCCGGCCTGACGTGGATTGTCGCCCTTTGGGAGGAAGACGAGGAGTTTGCCGCCCGGGCCATGTATCTCTTTGACCGCAGCATTGAGCAGCTCTTTGCCCTTGACGTCATCTGGGCGCTGGGCAACGTGGTGGCCAGGAAAATGGCGGCGCCGTAAAAACCATTTTTGGGGATTATTGTTCCGACGTGGCCGGCTCCAAGGCGTCCGCCGCGAATCACCATCCAGGTGATTCGTTAGGCGGCCAAAACCGCTTGGGGACAGGCCTCTACCTCACCACTGAGAATTTTCAGGGGAAAAGCTTGCTGGTTCAGGTCCTGCCCTTCCCTGCTTGCCTCCAGCGGGAAGAGGTTCCCGACAAACGCAGCAGCTGGAACGCCCGTCAATTAACGGCCGTAGGTTTTGAAGCGTTCGTGGGCCTGACGCATCTCTTCTTGGCTGAGGATTTGCGGGGTGCCGATTGCCCGGGCCCGGTAGTACAGTTTTGCCACCTCCTCAACGTGCAGGGCAATGGTGTAGGCGCGGTGGATATCCGGGGCGATGGCCAGGAGACCGTGATTGGCCAGCAGGATGGCGTTATCCCGGGCCAGGCCGGCAGCCGCCTGCCGGGCCAGTTCTTCGGTGCCGAAGGTGGCGTAGGGGGCGACCCGGACGCTGTTGCTGCCGGTAACAGCAATCAGGTAGTGGCAGGCTGGAATTTCCTCCCGCAGGACGGCAAACGTGGTGGCGTAGGGGGAGTGGGTGTGGACAATGGCGCTGATGTCGGGGCGGGCCCGGTAGATCGCCAGGTGCATGGGCCATTCGCTGGATGGCGCTTTTCCCTGCCGGAGGCTGCCGTCAGGGTTGATGACGCTGATTTCCCCGAGGGTCAGCTGCTCATAGGGCAGCCCGCTGGGGGTGATGGCCGTCAGTCCGTGCTTCCGGTCAAAAATGCTCAGGTTGCCGCCGGTGCCGGTGGTCAGCCGGTCGGCTGCCAGCCGTCGGCCGTACTCGCAGAGCAGCTGAAGAGACTGTTTCTGGATCATTGCTGCATCGCCGGAGCCATAGCCTTCATGGATTCAGGCATGGGAATGCTTTTCCGCCGTTGCAGGTCGAACATGACAAAGGTCACCCGGGCATCGCAGACTCGTTCGCCGGTTTTTTTGTTGGTGATGGTCTGGGTGATGACACCCACCTTATCATTCCTGATTTCGCTCACCTTGGCATCCACCAGCAGCACATCGTTCATCCGGCTTTCCTTGCGGTAGTTGATATCCAGGTGGACCACTGCCGGGCCGATTCCCTCCGCGGCCAGGGCCAGCAGGTCGATGCCATGGTCTTCGGCCATCCGGACGCGGCTCCATTCCAGAAACTCGATGTAGGTGGCGTTGTTGACGTGGCCGAACATGTCGATGTGGGTTGAGCGAACGGTGATTTCAATCATGGGTATTCCTTATTGATGATGCCGAATGTACCACGGTCAGGGTTCACGGAGCAGCAACCGTTCACTTCCGGGTCGCAAATCGATCGATTTCCGCCAGCAGGATTGCCTGCAGCCGGCTGACCTCGGCAGCGGTTCCCTGCCAGAGATCAAAGCCGAACTTTAACAGCCGGGAGAGCTCCAGCGGAATGGCCAGCCGATGGACCGGCTCCGACGTGGCGTGGGGTGTCGGGGTGCTGTTTTCAGGTCGGTACTGCTGCAGCAGCCGTTGCCTCAGGCAGCGGTATGCTTGGTGATCCGCTGCCAGATCAGCAATTGACCGGCGCTTGAGATACTCATTGATCAGCCAGCCATCGAGCCGGTAGTCAAGGTGCTGCCAGAAAAATCCGTAGCAGGCGGCAAAATTTTCTCGGGTTCCCAGTTTGCCCTTTTGTTGGTCGAAGATTTTTGCCAGTACCATGGTTCCCCAGGGCAGAATCTTCATCAGGGGGTTATGGCGGCGACTGGAATAGTGAAATGAATCAAGGTTGTCGGCCAAGGTCAGGTAGAAGCGCTGCTGGACAGGATTCAGCCGGGAAAAGGTAACGGCTTCAAGACACAAGGTGCCGGCACACTTGCTCTGGTAGCCGGTCAAACTGCGCAGATCAGTACCACCGTTTTGGTATGGATGCAGGAGACAGCCGACCTGGTGCTCGCCGTCGTCAAGAAAACCCAACCCCCAGCAGGAATCTCCGTAAATTTCACCTGCCTGGTTCAGATTTTTATTCAAATCAAGGCGGTTGCGGCGAAAGAGTTCCTTTTTCCTGTCCAGCTGATTGAGGGCGTCGGCTTCCGGATCCCTGATGGGCGGGCAACAGGCAAAACAACTTTTGCCGCCGTCAGGGAAACAGAGAGATGAAGACCGGAACATGGGGAAATGCCGCTGCTTGCCGACAGCCGCTCAGCGGCCCTTATGAGCCGCTGTAGAGAACAGCCATGATCATTGCCGGCTGGTCGGTATTGCTGGTTACCAGATGAGGTGCGGTTGATTTGAGATAAAAAGCATCTCCCATGGAAAGAATTTCTTCATGTTCTTCAATGGTTATCTTCACTTCGCCGTCCAGGACATAAATGAATTCCTCTCCTTCGTGAACCGCCGGCGCCAAGGTCTTGTTTTTCACCGGGTTCAGCTTGACGATGAAAGGATCCATGTGCCGGTCTTCCAGGTCAGTGCCAACGGGGATGTAGCTGTGGTCGCTGACTTTTCCCAGGGGCAGGGGGGCGCTCTTCTGATCTTTTGCCCGCAGAACGCTGTAGGTCTTGTTGCCGGCCTTCTCACTGATAATGGAGCTCATCAGGGTATTCAAGGCCCGGGAAAGTTTCATCATGGTTCCCAGCGGCGGAGTAATGGCTTCCTTTTCAATGTTTTCCAGCATCTCGACCTTGAAGCCGGTTTTCTCGGCCAGGTCCTCCAGCGTCAGACGCTGTTTTTCCCGCAGGTGGCGGATTTTTTCACCAACATGGATGGGGGCTTTCTGCTCTTTGCTCTGGTCGAAATGATCGGACAGATCAGATAAATATTTTTCGTAATAATCGTTGCGTTTGTCTGTGGGGATCATTGTTCATTCTCCTTACTGCCGTAATGACGCCATGAGATTATGTTTCCGGTGAATGCCTCCAGCCTTGTGCCGGCCGGCATGGAACTGACCGGAGCAAGAGGTGCGCCCGACGCAAAGTGCGCAGTTGGCAAATTCAGTTGCCGGATTTCAGTGATTATAGATGGTTGTTCTTTATCTTGGCAAGTTATTTTTTGGTTATGTGTATTTTTTTACATGGTTGCCGGGTGAAAAAACTTGACAATGCAGAGATAATTAGCTAGCTAAGCAATAACCTTTTCCGGAGACCGCTGTCGATGAAACTTCATGACTGTACCTATTTTCTTGCCAACCGCCTGACCAGAAGCCTGAAGAGGGCTTTTGACCTCCGGCTGGAGGTGCATGGGCTCACTGCTGCCACCTGGTGTGCCATGATGGCCCTGGCGGAAAAGGGTCCCCTGACCCAGAAGGAGTTATCCGAAATTTTGGCGCTGGAGAACCCGACGGTAACCAGGACCGTTGACCGCCTGGTGGAGAAAGGTTTCATTGAGCGGCGCCTGGTTCCCCATGACCGGCGTTATTCGGTTGTCTCAATGACGGGCAAGGGTGCGGCTATCCTCGGCCAGATAGAAGAGGTGGGCAGTTGTTTCATGGGCTGGGTGACCCGTGATCTGGATGATGAAGAGGTCAGGGTTTTGAAACAGCTGCTGATACGCATTCATGACCATGTGGTTGCCGGCTGATTGTTTCTGCCATGGATAGCGCCGAACGTTTATACTGCTATCGTGACCTCTGCCGGCGGGTTAACCGGTTTTTTGCCGACCATGTGGCTGATTATTGCCGCCACTGTCAGCAGGTCATGGACCGGGTGCCGGGCGGCGGTATGGCCTATGAACTGCGCTCGGGGGTGTTCCCCGGCTGCTGTCATCGAGGGGCCGGCGATATTTTCCGGCTGGAGGGGGTGACCGATCCCTCCCGGCTTGCCGATGGGCTGGTCGATCTTCTCCAGGTGGAGCGGCAGAAGGTTGTCGCTGCCCGGCGAACGAGTGCTGCGACCTATGAGCTGATCAGCCGGGAAACCGGCGCGCGGCTTCATGGTGAACACTGCCGCTATTTTGGCGCCGAAGGGTGTCTGCTGGGAGATCTGAAGGGGCCTTTGTGCATTAATTTTATCTGCCCACCTATCCGCGCCGACTTGCTGCAGGTGGTGGACGGTGACGAGTCGGTCATCGGGCCGGAATACGATTTTTTATGGATATACCAAACCCTGGCGGCAATCAGCGCCGGGGGAAGGCCTGAGATCGAGGATCAACTGCTCGTCTTAGATCAACACTTGGAACGATTGACGCAAGCCTGTCGGCACTATCTGGAAGCGGCGGCTGAATATTCTCTTTTTGCCTGTTTCTGCTGTGGTGCTGCCGACCGGGGCTGATGGTCAGCGAATGGCATGTCCTGCACGGTGGTTGGCGGTTTGCTGAAAAAGATTGGGGGAGAGGTTATCGATGTCAGATAGATGTGACCATGACCAGGAAATTGATCTGGAGGAACAGCAGATCCTGGCTGCCATTGAAGCGGCTCTGCCGGCGATGCCTACCGATAGACACCAGCTGATTCCGCTGTTGCAGCATATTCAGGGCACCCATGGCTACCTGCCGCTGGGCGGCATTGCCCTGGTGGCTCGACATCTCAAGATGGCGGCTTCAAAGGTGTACGGGGTTGCCACCTTTTATAACCAGTTTCGTTTCAACCCGCCGGGCCGTCACCCTCTCAAGGTATGCCTGGGTACTGCCTGCCATGTGAAGGGCGGGGAGATTATCCTGGAAAATTTCAGCCGCCGGCTTGGCATTGCCGAAGGGGAGACCACCAAGGACCGGGAATACAGTTTGGAGCGGGTTGCTTGTGTCGGCTGCTGTGCCCTGGCGCCGGTGGTGATGGTGGGGGAAAAAACCGAGTCGTACGTGACCCCCAGTAAGGTTGAGGGGATTATTACCGAGATTGAAATCCAGAACGAAATAGCTGAGCGAGCGAAGGAAAAGCATGAACCAGAATCCGACACCCAGTGAACAGTTAGATCGTCTGCGGCAACCGGCCAAGGAGAGCTGGCACGCCCTGCAGGATTCTGATGTTCCGGTCATTTATGTGGGTCATGCCACCTGCGGCCGGGCAGCCGGATCCCAGGAGACCATCGAAGGGTTTGAACAGGCGTTGGCGGACAAGGGAATTGCCGCCGAAATCAGGACGGTTGGCTGCCTGGGTCATTGTTATGCCGAACCCCTGGTGATTATCCATTATCCAGGATTTCCGCCGCTCATGTACCAGAAGATTGGCGCCGGCGAGGCGCGGGTGCTGGTAAACTCATTTCTCCAGGCCGGCGAAGATCCCTGCTTTGAATATCTGCTGGGGGCTCTGGAACCCAATGAGATGTTTCCGACCCTGATGGACTACCCCCGTTATCTGTATGAAAAACGGGTGATTATGGCTCACTGCGGTCGTATCGATCCGGAAAACATCGATCATTATCTGGCGCTGGACGGCTATCAGGCCCTGGCCAAGGCGCTGGAGCAGGGCGGCCAATGGGTTGTGGATGAGGTCAAGGCGGCGCACCTGCGGGGCCGGGGCGGTGCCGGGTTCCCGGCCGGCATCAAGTGGGAGATTGCCCGCCATGCGGAAAAGCAGCCCAAGGTGGTGATCTGCAACGGTGACGAGGGTGATCCGGGAGCCTACATGGACCGGACGCTGATGGAAAGCAACCCCCACCAGGTGCTGGAGGGGCTGGCCATTGCCGCGCTGGCCGTGGGGGCTGAGCGGGCCATTCTCTACATTCGGGCGGAGTATCCGCTGGCGGTGCGGACAATCCAGCAGGCGATTTATGCGGCCCGGGAAAAGAAACTTCTTGGCGACCATATCCTCGGCACGGATTTCAGCCTTGATATCTCAATTTTTCAAGGATCTGGTGCCTTTGTCTGCGGTGAGGAAACCGCCCTGATTCAGTCTGTCGAGGGCCATCGGGGGATGCCTCAGTACCGGCCTCCCTATCCGGCGGTCGAGGGGCTGGATGGTCTGCCGACGGTAATCAACAATGTCAAAACCCTGGCCACTGTCCCGGCCATCATCAGCAAAGGCAGTGACTGGTTTAAAACCATCGGTACGGAAAAAACTCCCGGTACAGCGATCTTTTCGGTGGTTGGTGAAGTGGAGTATCCCGGACTGGTGGAAGTTCCCATGGGTGTCAGTCTGGAGCACCTGATCTATGAAGTATGTGGTGGCATCAAGGATGGCAAGCCGTTCAAGGCAGTCCAGATCGGCGGTCCTTCCGGCGGCTGTCTGCCGGAAAGCGAGTTGGGAACCGCCATTGATTTTGATTCCCTGAAACAGGCCGGTGCCATGATGGGTTCCGGCGGTATGGTGGTCATGAATGCCGATGCCTGCATGGTGGAGGTGGCCCGCTACTTTGTTGATTTCACTCAAAAGGAATCCTGCGGCAAATGTACCTTCTGCCGCATCGGCACCCGCCATTTGCTGGCCATTCTGGAGGATTTCACCAAAGGTGTTGGTAGTGATGATGACCTGCAGGAGCTGAAATCCCTCAGCGAGGGGATCATCAAGGGATCATTGTGCAGCCTGGGGAAAACAGCGCCCAATCCGGTGTTGACCACCCTCAAATTTTTCCCTGATGAGTATCTGGCCCACATCCATGAACAGCGTTGTCCGGCAATGATGTGCCGGGCGCTGACGGCCTTCTACATTGATCTTGAAGCCTGTGCCCGGGGGTGTGACGCCTGCGTGGCCTGCTGCCCGACGGAAGCGATTTTTACCACCAGCAACCGCAAGAAGGCGATCGACCAGGAAAAATGTGTCAAGTGCGGCGAATGTGTCTATGCCTGTCCGCCGGAGTATGATGCGGTGCGCCGGGTATCGCCGCCCGGGATGATTCCGGACCAGGGAATCAAACCGCTGGTTGAGACCAAAGAGGAGCAATAATGAACGAGATGGTGACCATAACCGTTGATGGCCTGGAAATTACCGTTCCCCGGCGAACCAGACTGCTGCAGGCCTGCCTTGACAACGGCATTTATATCCCCAATCTTTGCTATTTGGAGGGTATGGACCAGCCGCCGGCATCGTGTCGCCTGTGCCTGGTGGAAATCGAAGGCCGTCCGGGGCCGGTACCATCCTGCAGCCTGGAGGTGGAAGCAGGGATGGTGGTGCATACCAATACGGACGAGGTGCAGAAACTCCAGAAGATGGCTTTCCGCCTGCTGGTCTGCACCAACGAGGGGCAGTGCCGGATGTGCATGGCCAATAAGCGGTGTGAACTGCAGCGGATTGCCAAGTTTCTCCACATGCCCCTGCGAACCAAGAGGCTGCGCCATCTGCCCAAGGACCTGCCGGAGGTTATCGAGGATCATCCCTGCATCGTCTACGAACCCAACAAGTGTGTCCTCTGCGGTCGCTGCGTCTATGTCTGCGCACAGCAGGGCAATGATTTTTCCCTCAGCTTTGCCAACCGGGGTTTCAACACGGTGATCTCATTTTTCGGCAGCCAGAACGAAGGGCAGGGCGATGCCTGTCTCGACTGTCAGGCTTGTGTCGATATCTGTCCCGTTGGTGCTCTCAACCTTAAGGACGATCGCCGCCGACATCTGCGCAAAATGGCGGCCAAAGCCAAAGCCCGTGGTTGAACGTGGTTGAGAAAGTCCGTCTGACGGTAGTTTACAACAATGTGGCGGGTGATCCCCACCTGACCACCGACTGGGGTTTCGCCTGTCTGGTTGCCGGTGAGGGCCTGACAATCCTTTTTGATACCGGGGCCAATGGCCGCGTGCTGCTTCATAACCTGCAAAAACTCGGCATCGATCCACAGACGATTGATGCCGTTTTTTTATCCCATGACCACTGGGATCACACCGGTGGTCTGGCAGCCTTGCTGGCCGTCAAGCCGCAGCTGCCGGTTGTTCTGCCGGCGAGCTTTTCTCCCCTGTTTCAGCGGGACCTGATAGATCGTGAGGTGCCGGTGCGCCTGGTGCATGACTGTGAGGAACTTTTTCCAGGGGTATTCAGTACCGGTCCCCTGGGGGAGGAGATCCCTGAGCAGGGGCTGATGATTGCCCATCGGCGAGGGCCGGTGCTGATCACCGGCTGTGCCCACCCGGGAATTGCCATGATGGTCGACAAGGCGGCGGCGATCTTTTCGCAGCCGCCGCTGCTGGTTATGGGTGGATTTCACCTGTTGTCAGCCGGTCCGGCTGACATTGAGCGTGCATCTTCTTCTCTCCAGCGTCAGAAGGTTGAACTGCTGGCTCCCAGCCACTGTACTGGCAGCCACGCGCTGGCGGCCTTTCGTTGTGCCTGGGGCGACAACCTGTTGGCCGGCGGCTGCGGCGTGGTGCTGGAGGTCTGACTCCAGGCGTCCAGCACCTCTTTGAGCCTGGTCATAGACACCTTCCCAACACTCTTCGATACCTCTTCCTTCTTTATCACCTTTACAGCTGTTTTTTCAGAAAAGCCAGCATTCTGGTCCAGGAATCCCGGCGGGCTTCCGGGTGGTAGCGCCGGTTGCCGGGCCAGATGAAGGAGTGATCAACGCCGGGATAGATATGGTACGGGTGCTTGATTCCCAGCCGGCGGCAGGCGTTATCGAGCAGATAGGTGTTTTCCACCGGGACAACGGTATCCCGGTTGCCATGGAATGAGATGACCGGACAGGGCAGCCGGCTGAGAAAATCAAGATGGTCGTCGGAGTTGAGCGGCAGTTGTTTGAAACTGTCCATGCCGCCATGCCAGCAGGTGAGGCCGAAGAAATTGACGACCGTCCGCACACCTGAAATAACGGTGCCGGCATAGAGGGCCAGACCGCCGCCCCGGCTGGCTCCCAGCAGGGCCAGGTGCCGGTCATCTACGGCCTCCGCCGCTCCTATCCAGCCGCCCATGGCGGCCAAGTCTTCCGGCGGCAGCATGTCCCAGCTCCGCCGCCGGGGCAGCTGATCGCCGAACCATTCCGGCACCAGCACGGCGTAGCCTTCCCGGGCCAGAGTGGCTGCCAGTTCCCGGTGCTGTGGCTGGAAACCGTCGGTGCCGTGAAACACGATGACGGCGGCAAACGGTCCGCCGGTTTCCGGCCGGCAAAAAAAACCGGGGATGGAGATCTCCCCGGCTGGAATGACGACATTTTTCTTGATGATCGTGGTCTTGGTCATCAGCTACCTGCCGGTATACAGCTTTTCCTTGATATGCAGGGTGGCAAAGTTGAACTCGCCTCCCAGGGTGATGGCGGCGCAGGCGGCGGCAAAATCCTTGGAACATTCAATGCCGGCTACCTTTGCCACTTCCCGGGAGAGGGGCGGGACGATGCCTTCCGGGCCGGAGGGGAATCCCACCTCAAGGTTGGGGAGTTCAACCCCGAAAATCATTTCGTCGCCACGGGTTTCCACATAGACCTTCTGCAGCGATGAAACCAGGTAGGGGCGCGGGTTGTTTTTCATTGTCCGGTAGAAAGCGGGAATGATTTCACCGCCCATGCCGCTGTAAGCCGGCCAGCCGGTTTCTTCCAGGACCCCCTGGCGGTCCAGCTCGATGTAGGAGAGGAAATCATCAATGGGGCGGCCGATATTCTGTTCATACTCCTTGATGGGTATCCGCTGCTGGGCGGAGACGTAGCGGCCCCGGCGATTGCGTGGTGAAGGTTTCAGATCGCCGTCACGGCCCATGCCGATGACTGACAGCCGGCAGGCAATCTGGTGTTCTTTGAACAGGTTGTCAATATAATTTTTGGCACCGCCCACCGCTTTCGAGGTGCAGCCGTGACCGCGATATTCGGTAAACCGGGTGTAGAAGCAGCAGTGCAGAATCCGGTCGCCATGGTGCTGCTTGTCGAGAAAATCGACATTGTAGACCTGACCGGCAAAGGGTTGCAGGAAATCCCCGGTCATCAGCGTGATGATGCCATCCAGGTTGTCCTTGATCAGCTTTCTGGCCCTTTCCCGCTCCTTCTCCGTGCCAAAGACAAAGGCCAGGTTGCGGGCGGCACCGGCCCAATCGGCAACCTTGATCTCCACGGGCCCGTACTTGTTGAGCTGGAAGCAGCCGACGCTGATTCCCAGATGGCCGACACCGGGACCATAGCAGAGGATGTTCTGGAAGGTTTTGTTGACGTCGCCGCCGACTGCCACTTCGCCCGCATAGCTGAAATAGTCCTCGTCGCCGCCGATATAGTTGTTTACCAGGGGCTGATAGCTGGTTTTGCCGTCAACCAGTGGCGCCAAGGGGGTGTCACACATGCCGCAGCGGGTAAAATCGTCGCCGGCTGCCAGCATCCAGTGGCTGTTGTCCCGGGGGCAGCGGTATTCAATGCTGTAGGGTTTTGCCGGCATCACCAGATGATGAAACGCGACGCCGCTTTTGGCCTCGAGAAAAAAGCGGCGGGCCAGGGTGCCGACGATGAACGTATCCGGCGCCCCAATTCCTGCCTCCAGCGCTTTCTCTTCAGTTTTCCAGGGAGCAACCTCACCCCGTAGCATGGCTTCGCTGATGTTTTTTGCAACCTCAGTATAATTCATCTGTTTCCTCCTCCGCTGTTCTGCCGGACAGTATCGTTGCCTTTATGGGTTGTCGGTGTTGCGGTTGTGATTGTTGAGTCTTTTTTTGAACAGCTGTTTGTCAAGGGTGGATCAATCAAGGATGACCGGCAGGGTCTTTCTGGAGCGGACGTCGTACAGACCTTTGTCGGTCAGCCGCAGAAAAGGAAGGCCGGTGAAGGAGAGAGTCTGGTAGTGGAAAAAGGGATTGTCCAGCTCTGAGCCCAGTGACTTCAGGGCATTTTCGATCGCTTCCTCCCGTGTATTGATCTCTTCCAGCGGCAGATCGGCATAAATGCCGCCGATGGGCAGCGGCAGTTCGGCCAGAATAGTTTGCCCCTCGACCACCACAATGCCGCCCTGGAGTTCCAGCAGTCGGTTGAAAGCTGTGGCCATCTCAGCCTCACTAGCGCCATAAACGGTTGGCTGGTAGGCTTCCCAGTTCAAAGTTGAGGCTACGGCACCCCGCCTGATGCCGGTGCCGGCGAGAAAGCCTATGCTGATTGTCTGTCGGCCATGGCGATTGACAATGGCGTATTTCAGGATACTGTGCTGGGGGTCAGGAACGATATTGCCGTCGATCACCGGCAGGGTGACACGCTCTTCGTGGGTGACCATGCTGCCGATTTCAGGCCGGATGGCCCGCACCCTAGCTTCGCTGCCGGTGGACGGGTAATGAAAAGTGTCTGCGGTCACCGGGGCCAGGGGCAGAGAATGGTAGGCAGCCTCGGGGTAGATATAGGGTTCCAAAGAAACTTGCAAGGAGCCTTTTTCAGCGACGATCCGGCCGCCGGCCACCACCAGGGAAGGTGAGAATGTTGCCAGGTCGGGGACGATTTGCAGATCGGCGCGGAAATGGGGGGCAATCGCCCCCAGGTCACGGAGACCAAAGGCAGCCGCGGCGTTGATGGTCAGCATCTGGACCACGGTAACCGGCGAAAAACCAAGGGCTACCGCTTTGCGGGCAATAACGTCAAGATGTCCTTCAGTCAGCAGCCGGGAGGTGGTGACGCCGTCGGTGGAGATGGAAACCTGCCTGAAATCATTGATCATCTCCCTGATGGGTGCAACCCCTTCCAGATCCTGGCGGATGCTTCCCTCCCGGATCATCAAGTAGAGCCCCAGGCGCAGCCGTTCCAAGGCTTCCTCAGCGGTGATCGGTTCATGGCAGGAGGAGATGCCGGCCGCCGCAAAGGCCTGCAGTTTTTCCCGTCGGGCACCGGCCGAATGTCCCTGAACCGGGAGGTTGTGCTGCCAGGCCAAGGACAGCAATGCCAGCGTCCGTTCATCCGGATCAATGATCCGGGGCCAATAGGCTTCGCCAATGCCCACGACCCGTTGGTCGGCAAAGAGTTTGGCGTATTCTGCCAGCGAAAAAGGGTGAACGGTTTCCAGTTCCGGAAACGGGGGTGAAAAACAAGGGGCGGTAGCCAAGATGTTCATCGGCTGCCGACCGGCTTCCTCAAGAAACCAGCTGACGCCGGCGGCGCCCAGAGAATTCCCCAGCTCGGTCACCTCAGTGACCACGGTGGTGGTTCCCCGGGGCAGGACCAGACGGACAAAATCATGGAGGCGGAAAACATTGGCGATGTGGGTATGGGTTTCAACGAAACCGGGCAGCAGATAGGCACCGTCGGCATCGATGACCCTCGTTTGTTCGCCCCTGACGGCGGCGCATAGCTCACCAACCGCCACAAACCGTTCCCCCCTGATGGCCACTGCGGTCCGGGGGATGACTTCAGCGGTGAACACATTGACCAGGGTGCCGTTGGTGATGATCAGGTCGGCCGGTTCATGACCAAGCGCGGTATGAACTGCTTGGGAGATTGCTTCAGGACGCATGGAACAGATTGTTCTCTTTTTTCCGATAGGCGGTAGCCTGGGCGCTGGCAATCAGGTGGCCATGGTTGTCGGTGACTTCAATATGGTAGGTGGCAATCCGGGGATTGCGGGATACTTCCCGGGATGCCGCCCTGAGTGGGACGTCCACTGCCGGTGCCCGCAGATAGGTGACGTTGACATTCAGGGCCACCGCCAGGGTGCCGTGGGTATTGCAGGATACCTGGAACGCTTCATCGATGAGGGCGAAAATTGCCCCACCATGCACCATCTTGAAAAGGTTGGTGGTTTCACAGGTAGGGGTCATCTCCACCAGGGCGTAACCGGGGGAGCAGTCAACCAGCTGGATGTTGAAGAGGCGGGCAAATGGCTCTTGGCCAACTGCAGCCGCGGCGGTGTGTCGGAGATCGTCATTGATCATAATGGTCTCTTCCTGCTTCCTGCCAACGCTCAAGCCTTTCGGTACCATATTTTTCCTCATAGGTGGCCATAATCTGCTCAAAAGGCAGGTCGCTGAATGGTTCGCGGTGGCGGATATATTCGATATGCAGTTTGCCGTCTTTGCTGTGCAGGTCGAAGACGGCATCCCGGCTGCCGTCGAAGTCAACCGGATTGATCCCCAGCCGCTGGCACATGAACCGGTCAAAGGTGGGGGTAGCCTTGACCCACCGGTTATTCAACCACAGTTCGTTATAGCCGTGGCAGAGAAAAATGTTCGTCTGCATGACCTCCATCAGGTTGCCGGGAACCTGATAGTTTTTGATATCAGCCAGCAGCAGTCGGGTGGGGATGCCGACAGCCCGGCAGAGGGCGGTCAGTAAAACCGCCTTCTGCACGCAGTATCCCTTGCCCCGGGCCAGAATAGCATGGGCCTGGTAGTTTTCCCGCCTGGTGGAGAAGGTGTAGGGGTTATAGCGGATCTCATCCCGGACGAAAAGAAACAGCGCCCTGGCCTTTGCCATAGCAGCATCCAGGCTCCCGGTTAAGAGCTGAACTTGTGCCATGATCGCCGGGTGGTCGCAATCAAAAAAATAGGTTGGCTGCAGATATTCTTCCATGGTCAATGACGGGATGATTTTATCCTTTTCGGTTATGGATTCAATGCTGTGGCCATGTTCATGCTAAGTTAGTAAAACACATTTTTATTTTGTGCCATCATACCGGTGCCAGTTGCAGATGTCAAGAATTTGGTGTGCCATTCTCGCGTTTTTGCTACCTTTTTCTGGCCGGCAAAGATCTACTTTTCCCTTGACAAACCGTAGAAATGGAGTTAGCCTCTCATCTTCTTTGTTCGGGCCCATAGCTCAGCTGGCAGAGCCACCGGCTCATAACCGGTAGGTCCCTGGTTCGAACCCAGGTGGGCCCATCGGCTTTATTGCAGTGGATGATGGTATATTTCAAGAAAAATTGTCTTGCGGACCACGGGAGGAGCAGCACCCCTCCGCAGAGGCGGACATCTGAGAAGTAAAAGTGCACCCGAAAACAGGGTGCACTTTTTTTATTCCGGCGGTAAGGGAACGAGGGATGACCACCCATGGGGAGCTGATCTCCTTTATTGAAGAGCTTGTCCCGCTGCGCTACAGCGAGGCCTGGGATAATTGCGGCCTGCAGTTGGGCGATCCCCATTGGCCCCTGAAGGGCATTCTGCTGGCCCTTGATGTGACCCCTGAGGTGGTGGCTATGGCGCAAGAATTGGGGGCCAATTTTATTTTTTCTCACCATCCGCTGCTGCTGACACCGGTCAAAACCATTCGTGCCGACCAGTTTCCCGGTACGGTTGTCCAAGCGGCGTTGACCAACGGGATCAGTGTTTATGCAGCCCATACCAATCTGGATGTGATTCCCGGCGGCGTGAACGACGTCCTTGCGGACCTGTTGGGATTGATCAACTGCAAGGTCTTGAGTCCCACCAGTGAAGTTGCCCGCTATAAGCTGGTAGTCTTTGTGCCGCCGGAAAATCTCGAAGAGGTATCCGATGCTGTTTTTGCTGCCGGTGCCGGGAAAATCAACCATTACAGCCGTTGCTCGTTTGCCGGCGCCGGTACCGGTACCTTTTATCCCATGGCCGAAGCAACCCCCTATTACGGGGAAGTAGAAGAGATGAACGAGGTGGAGGAATTCCGCCTTGAAGTCAGCGTCGAGGAGTATGAGCTGGGACAGGTCATTGCCGCCTTGCTGGATGCCCACCCGTATGAATCCCCGGCGTTTGATGTCTATGCCCTGGAGCAGACGGGCGAGGCATTGGGGCTTGGACGGCTTGGTGAATTTCCTCATGCCATGAGCCTGGGGGCGGCAGTAGGATTGATTAAGGGGAAGCTGGCTCTTGCCGGGGTTCGGGTTATTGGTGCCGGAGCGCCGGGTGGTGAGCGCCAGGAGGGGCAGGTCAAGCGGATAGCCGTATGCGGCGGCAGCGGGTTTTCCCTCTACCAGTCGGCGGTGGCTGCCGGGGTTGACCTTTATGTGACCGGCGATGTGAAATACCATGATGCCCGTCTGGTGGAAGCGATGGGCGTGCCGGTGGTCGATGCGGGGCATTATGCCACCGAAGTTCCAGTTCTGACAGTCATGCAGGAGGAGTTCCGGCGTTTTCTCCGCCGCCGCGATGATGGGCAGATCAAGGTTGATGTGTGTGCCCGGGAAAGTGATCCTTTCCAGGGATGGTAAAAGAACATGAAAAAAGTAATACAATTGGTTGAGGAGGAACTATTTTGGAAGACCAGATTCAGTCTTTATGGCGGTTGCAGGAAATTGATCTCACTCTTGGAACCTTGCGGGCGCAGCAGGATACGTTTGGGGCCGCCCTGGCCCAGCTGAAACAGGAAGTGGCCGAGCTTGAACAGGTGCTGACCGGCCTGCAGGCAGAGATTGAAAAAAAGCGTTTCGATCGACAGAAGATTCAGCACGAGATTGAACGGCTGCGGGAGATGGTCAAGCAGTCAAAAGTAAAACAGTCCCAGATTAAAACCAATAAAGAATATTTTGCCGCCTTGAAAGAGATTGAAACCTGTGAGAAAGAGATCAATATCCAGGAAACCGCTCTCCTCGAACTGATGGAAGAGATTGATACGCTGCAGAGTAAGGCTGATGACCAGGCAAAAGTACTGGCGGACAAGCAGGAAGTCGTTGCCGTCCAAGAAGGCAGCATGGCTCAAAGGACGGCTGAACTTGACCAGGAGATAAATGGCTGTGCGCAGGAGCGCCAGGCGGTGGTTGATGTCCTTAATGATCGGCTGCTGGCTCGTTATAATCGTATACGGGGCCGTTTTGCCAACGCGGTGGTCAGGGTTGAAAACGGGACATGCATGGGCTGTCACGTCAATGTCCCTCCCCAAGTCTATATCAATCTTCTTAAAGGCGAGGATATCCTCAATTGTCCCAACTGCCAGCGGATTATGTTCTGTGAACCGGAAAAACAGGACTGAAGCGGCCATTCAGCATGAAGCACTGCAGGCGTTGCAGGTACTGGTGGAAACCAAAAGCTTTTCTGCCACCGTCGCTGCCCTTCCCGGGCTGACCACCGAGCGCTTGGTTGCCTTGCTGCGGACATTTCTGCCGGAAACGCCGGGATCACCGGAGTCGCAGGTCGGTACCGAAAGACAGGAGGGACCCCGGCACGATGACCGAAATATTGCGGTTCTGGTCGCCGGGCAGAAAACGATTCTGTTTACCGATGGTGCTTCGCGGGGAAACCCCGGCTTGGCCGGGGCCGGCTATCTGGTGACCCTTGCCGATGGTACCGTGGTCCGCGAGGGAAAACGTTTTCTCGGTGAGCGGACCAACAACGAGGCCGAGTATGATGCCTTGATTGACGGGCTGCAGCTGGCGCAGAAACTTGGTTGTCGGGAATTGGAGGTGCGTGCCGATTCTCAACTGATGATCCGCCAGTTGACCGGCCACTACCGGGTGAAGAATCAACGTCTCATTCCGTTGGTGCTGGCGGTGAAAAAGCTGGCAGCGGCCTTTGACCGGATTTCCTATGTCCATATTCCCCGCAGTGACAATCAGCTGGCTGATGCCCTGGCCAATCAGGCCATTGATGCGGTGCTGAAAAAATAGTTGTGCCGCCGATTCCCTTTCCCTTTTTCCTGTGTTATACTTGTGTGGTAAATGTGCCGGAGTAGACCGGATGACCGCCGGCATCCTTCGTGGGTGCGGGAGGAAAGTCCGAACACCGCAGGGCAGGGTGCTTCGTAACGCGAAGTCCTGGCGACAGGCAGGAAAGTGCCACAGAAAGCAAACCGCCCCGGCCCGGCCGGGGTAAGGGTGAAACGGTGAGGTAAGAGCTCACCAGCGCCGGTGGTGACATCGGCGGCTCGGCAAACCCCACCCGGTGCAAGACCAAATAGGCTCTATTTATCCAGCAATGGATGGCAGGCGGCCCGCCTGAAGGCAGCAGCCGGGTAGAGCGGGTAGGTTGCTTGAGGTTGCGGGCGACCGCAATCCTAGATGAATGGTCATCGCTCTTCCTTTGGAGGAGAACAGAATTCGGCTTACAGGTCTGCTCCGGTACGTTTTGATCTTTTGAGGAACGATGATGAATCACCTGCATGGTCTGGGTAAACTGCTGCTTGCTGCCGGTCTCTGCATGGCTGTTCTTGGCCTGGTGCTGGTTTTTGCCGGCCAGATTCCATTTCTTGGTCGGTTGCCGGGAGATATTCTTATCAAAAAAGATGAGACAACGTTCTTTTTCCCCCTGACAACCTGTATTATTGTCAGTATTCTGGTGTCCCTGGTGTTCTATCTGTTTCGCCGTTAAGGAGGGTCTGATGATCAGGAAAAGCTATTCCAAAACAGGCAGGGTATGCCGGGTTACCTTCCGGTTGCCGGCTGAGGTAGGGGCTGCTACCGCGGCTCTTTGCGGTGAGTTCAATGATTGGGATGTGGCTGCCAATCCGATGAAGTGCCTGAGTGACGGCTGCTTCAGTATTACCATTTCCTTGGCTGCCGGCCATAACTACCGCTTCCGCTATCTGCTGGATGGCGACCGCTGGGAGAATGACGGCCAGGCGGACGGCTATGTTTTCAATGTCTTCGGCAGCGAGGATTTCATTGTCGGGGTCTAAGGGGGGAAACAGGCGCTGATGCGCCCCCTCCACCTTGGGTTCCCAGCCTGGCTTGCTGGATCCGCACCAACGGGCACAAAAACGCCTTGAAAACCGGCTGGCGCACCGTGACGACTCTCGATTCGCGGCGGCTTTACTGTACGGCAATAAAGATGGGGTTGTTATAGGGCCATCATTTTTAGCTGAATGATGCCCGTTAGTTCGCTGATGCACATTCTTCGGACATGTTCCCCCATTGTTTCAAGGGCAGGGGTAACAAAGCCAGTGGTGCTGATGATGTCCTGGTGGTCAACATGGGGGTGATTCCCGGGGTTGCTGGCGGCATGATGGTTGAAGCGTCTGCAGCGATTATTTTCCATGATCGCCATTTTCTGCATCGTCGTCACTGTCGTAGAGTTCGGGATAGAGTTTTTTCGTGCATTCCGGGCAGATGCCGTGGGTGAACTCCGCCTGGGTGCGCTGCTCCAGGTATGATTCAATCCGGTTCCAGTAGCCTTGGTCGTCGCGGATCTTTTTGCAGGAGGCGCAGATGGGCAGCAGACCGCTGAGGGTTTTTACTTCCCGCAGGGATTGTTCGAGTTCGCCAATCAGCCGTTCCCGTTCGTCGGCCGCCTGCTTGCTGGCGGTAATATCGCCAATCACCCAGAGGACGCCGGCGGCCAAATCAGGATTTGGACTGGGGTCGAGAGCTTTGCCGGAAAGGAGGCACCAGACCGGCTCGCCGTTTTTCTTTTTCAGCTGATACTCAACGTGTAGCTGTTCGCCGGCCACCATCTGGTCATAGAACCTGGCGCCGAACTCCTCGAAGTTCTGCTGGGAGAGATGCAGCTGGCGCGAACTCATGCCGATCATCTCGTCCACCGAATCATAGCCGAAGATTTGCGCCAGTCGCCGATTGCCCCTGGCCAGAACCCTTTCTCCTTTGAGCAGGATGATGCCGACCTGGCTGTTGGCAAAGATGGCTTCCAGCTCTCTCGACGTCTGCCGCAGCTGTTGCTCAACCTGTTTGCGGGCGGCAATATCCTGTTCCAGCTCCCAAGTCCTTTCCTGTACCGTTTTTTCCAGCTTCTTTTGATGCTCCCGCAGCTCCTTTTCCAGTTGCCGGCGGCTGACAATTTCATCCCGCAGGCGGCGGTTGATGATCACTGCCTTGCGCAGCAGGAAAAAGCTGATCACCAGGACCGAGATGACCACCAGAGCGATGAAGATGATTGCCTGCCGGTGATAATGCCGATGCCATTTTTCGCTGTAGATCTCCACCTCCTTGAGTCTTTTGTTGCTGTTGTAGAGGAGCTGGTTGGCATCCTCGGTGACCCGGGCAAAAAAAGGCGCAAAGTCCTTGAGGAGTGTCTTGATGCTGTCGATGGTCTGCAGCCGTTCAGGCTGCTTGTCGGCCAGCATGTAAAGGTAGCGCTGTTCCAGCTGGCCGGCCAGTTTATTGATCTGCTGTTCGAACTCCTGCAGTTTTGGCCTCAGGCTGATGATTTCCAGGTTGTAAAGCTGATGGCCGATGGGAACATAGCTGATGGAGGTGGTAATGGCATCGATGGCCGGTAGATTGAGTGGTATGGTTCTGGCATAGTCGCCGCCTTTTTCGATGACGGCCAGCAAGGTTCTGATTTCATCGATCTTGGCCTCCATCTTCTGCCGGCAGAGCTGCTGGGCCAGGGGGTGGATAGTGGTGGCCATCTGGAAAAAACCGCTTTCCACCTCTTTGAGGTCGTTGACGATCCATTCACTGATAACCTGACGGTCTTCCTGGTTTTGCACCCGCTGCTTGAACCTGGTTCCAATATCCAGCAGATAAACGTTGCCGGCAACCAGCAGTAGATAGCCCGCAAGGACAATGCCGAGGAGCAGAGAAAACAGTGGGATGATGGTTTGCCTGCGTTTTTTTGCCGTTGGTTTGTGCTGTTCGTCACTCATGGTTGGACACCGTTCAGGAAACCGTGTTTTTTGAAAATTTTCCGACCTGCTGGAGAGGTGCAATAATCCATGAATTGTCTCGCTATCTCCGGGTATGCCGAGCAGGAAAGCAGTCCCAGGACCAGGCGTTCAGGGGTTGCGTAGTCAGCCTTGATGGCAACTGCCTCCATGATGGAGCGGTTTTCCTGCCGGCAGGTGGTTGCCCGCCAATTAATGGTCAGGTCGGCACTGCCCTCCCGCAGGGCTTTGACCAGATCCTTAGAATCAACGGTCAAAAAGATGGCGTTTTGGTAGGCGGCATCGTAGATTCCCCTTTTTTTCAGGATGGCTGCCGTTTCCCGGCCGATGCTGCCGGTTTCCGGATTGGCAAGTACCACCCGGTGGCGTTCGTCGGTGAGGCAAATAAGGTCGCCGGTGATCTTGCCGGGGTTGCCCTTGGGGACCATCAGGGCGGCCTGGTTGTAGCCCACCGGGGCGGTGGCGGCAATCAGCCCTTCATCGGCGCAGGCGGCAATATACGACTCCGCGCCCGGCAGAAAGAGATCCCCCAGCTGATTGGCTTTCAGGCAGCGGTAGAGTTCACCTGAGCCCCCCTTAATAATCTTGATGACGCAGTCGTTTTCTTTTTCCATCAGGTCGGCAATCTCTCTGATCGGCTCGATCATGGTCATGCCGCAGTAGATCAACAGCTCCTTTTGTGCCTCATCCTCATCAAAGGGCTTTGCACAGCCGCTGGTGATGATTGCCAGTACAGCCATGAAAACGATGGCAATGGTTGGTGTTCTTCTGGTGCGTTGCATTGGTTATGGCTTCTTATCCTGCGGATGGTTTGCTGCCATCCAGCAGATGGCGGATTCTGTTTTTGACCTCAGTAATCGTGTACGGCTTATTGATGAAATTTTCCTTGTTCAGGAATTCGATCTCTTTGAAGGACGCCATTTCTGTGTAGCCTGACGTGAAGATAGTCCGTATCTCAGGATTGATTGCCAGCATCCTGTTGCTGAGTTCTTCGCCGTTGATCCCCGGCATAATGAGATCGGTAAACAACAGGTCAATGGATTGTTCATGTGAGGCAGCTTTTTCAAGGGCCTCCTGACCGTTGGCTGCGGTGATAACGGTATAGCCCGCCTGCTGCAACTGCAGACTGATGATCTCCCTGATCTGATCTTCATCCTCAACCAGCAGAATGACCTCGCTGCCGCCGGCAGCCGTCGGTTTTTCTGCCTGTTGCGGTGGTGGCTCTTCCCCTGCCATGATCGGCCAGTTGATTGTGAACCGGGATCCGTGGCCGGGGTTGCTGTCAACGTAGACGCTGCCGTTGTTCTGCTTGACAATGCCATAGACGGTGGAAAGGCCGAGGCCGGTGCCTTTCCCCCGTTCCTTGGTGGTGAAAAACGGTTCAAAGATGTGGCTGATAGTCTCGTTGTCCATGCCGCAGCCGGTATCACTGACCTCAATCTGCAGATGCCAGCCTGGAACACTGCCCGGATGATCGGCAACATAGTCTTCATCCAGGCAGACCTGTGAAGAGGCAAGGGCAATGGTTTTGTGGGTTGATTGACTGTTGTTGATGGCATCCTTGGCGTTCAGCACCAGGTTGATGATCACCTGTTCCAGCTGTCCCGGGTCAGCATAGATGGGAGCAGCCTCATTGTCCAGGGTGACATCAAGGTGAATGTCCTCACTGATCAGCCGGCGAAGCATTTTCTCAAGACCCGGGATCAACGTCTGTGAATGGACCGTTTCGGGCAGAATAGTTTCCTTGCGGCTGAAGGCCAGCAACTGCCGAGTCAGCCTGGCCGCCCGTTCGCCGGTTTTTTCGATGCCGTTGATGTAAGACCACAGCTTGCTGTCCTCTTTGATCTGTCCCAAGGCCAGTTGGGCATAGCCGCTGATCGCGGTGAGGATGTTGTTGAAGTCGTGGGCCACGCCGCCGGCCAGCTGGCCGATGGCCTCCATTTTCTGCGATTGCAGCAGCTGCTGTTCCAGCCGCTTTACTTCGGTGGTGTCCCGAAAAATAATCATGTCGGAAACAGAACCATCATCATTGACGATGGGAGAATGGGAGATATGATAGGAGTGGTTGTCTTTGGGGCTGACAATCTCTGATTCAAAATGTTTTCCGCTGGAGGTCTGCTTCCCCTTACACCATGGGCAATGCTTTTTGAACCCATGGATGGCG
This sequence comes from Candidatus Anaeroferrophillus wilburensis, assembly GCA_016934315.1. Taxonomy (NCBI): domain Bacteria; class Deltaproteobacteria; order Candidatus Anaeroferrophillales; family Candidatus Anaeroferrophillacea; genus Candidatus Anaeroferrophillus; species Candidatus Anaeroferrophillus wilburensis. The sequence goes on from JAFGSY010000021.1 coordinate 93,020, forward strand.
GCATAGCATAATTCCCCTGTGGCATCGTATCCCAGCAGGGCAACCATCGCCGGGTTGACATACTCTATCCGATAATCTTCTGAACAGATGAAGAGAGGATCATGCATAGCTTCCATCATTGCCCGGTATCTTCTTTCACCGGCCACCAGTTTTTTTTCGGCCTCCTTGATTTCTGTCATATCCATGAAGGTAAAGGTGATGCCGGCTGAAATGTCGTCAAGATTCTGGGGGGTCATGCTCAGCAGGGTGTTGATGGAATGTCCGTCTTTGTGCCGCAGACGGGCTTCCAGAGAAATGGTTCCCAGGTTCTTGAACTGCAGTTCCTGTTTCCTGCCCACCTGTTCATATTCTTCCTGGGTGAAGTAGACCATGCGCGCATCCTTGCCGATCAGCTCATCCCGTGAATAGCCCACCAGGGTGCAGAATTGCTCGTTTACCTCCTGGAATATTCGCTTGATGACCACCCCGATTCCTGTTGGTGCGGTGCGGAAAATGCTCATCAGGGTTGCTTCCCGTCGTTGCAGGGCTTCCCGGGTCTTTTGTTGTGTTTGAAGATAGCGCTGGAACTGCAGAAACATGAAGAAAAAGCTTACCAACCCCAGCAGCCAGATGAAGGAGAGGGTGCCCAGCACTTTTTTGGAATGGGCCAGCAGGTCGGCAACCATTGGGGTCATCGATACCGCCACGCTGACCCCGCCGCAAATATCACCGGCTTTATATCCCTGCCCGGCATGGCAGGTCAGGCAACGTTCGTCGGTGACCAACGGACGCATCAGGCGTACGTGGGGTTTTCCTTCGATTGAAAGGACCTCGATAACCTCCGCCTTGCCCTGTTTAAAGGCTTGGAGAGCCTGTTTCTCCCAGGCATCAGGGTGGTTTTTCCGATTCAGGGGGTTAAGGCTGGCGATGTGTCCCCGGTAGCCGAACTCCCGGCCGGCGAAGTCATGCACCATTTTAGTCATGGTAACCGGATCGATAAAGGCCAGGCGGACGCCTGATGTTGTTATGAGTTCCTGGTCGTCCAGTACCGCAATCGCTGGTGGAACCGTTCCGTTTTCCGGTATCTGGACGTAGATACCGCCGAAATCAGCTGTCCAGCATCGATAGGCGGCTTCCTTGTTGAAGGTGTCCCTGGCGATGTCAATGGCGGTATTGACAAGGAGCTGCTGGTGGCCATGGTAGTGGAATGCCGTCAGTGAGGCGATGAGCAACGTCCAAAATGTCAAGGCGGCAAGCAGATAGAGGTGGGGCCCCTTGGCAGACACGAATTGCAAAA